>NZ_JALCYU010000010.1:0-232664 GCF_023507765.1 Chromobacterium sp. IRSSSOUMB001 | reverse complement strand
GCCGCGCCAGCGGCGCAATAGCTGTGGTGGAGTCTCTGGAAACAGGATGGCGTCCGGGTGGGGGCCGTGGATGGAGAGCAGCGCGTAGCGGTCCAGCAGGGAGACGAGGTCGATGTCTTGGCGAGCGGAAGTGACGCGGATGTCGGCGGCGAAGGGCCGGCCCAGGGATTCGTTCAGGGTGAAATCAATGACGTCGATTTCAAAATCTGCCACAGCTAATATTTTTAAACTGTAATGGTTTGATGGTTGACTATTCAAAGGCATGTCAATTCTCCTTTTTAAGCAGTCATTTAATATCCAAAGTATGTCAATGGCGATTCAGCCATGTTTAAGCGAGGCTGTGAATCAGGAAAAGTCTGAAAATGACGGGAAATGTTTGAACTAAATCAAATGCGGCTCATGGAATGAAGCCTAGCGGGTTTGTCTGCTTGTTTTATAAAATAAATTAATTGATTATATTTTTTATGAGGGAAAGTGAAGTAGGCTGCTTGGAGTTGAAACGGCTTTAGCCTGGGCCTGCGAGGGGAGTTGAAACAAAGCGGGCGCCGTAAAGCGACGCCCGCTTGGGGGAAAGGTTTATTTGACGCTGACGCCGCTGAACTCGTAATCGCCGAAGGGGCTGATCTTGAAGCCGGTCACTTCCTTGCGCATAGGCTGGTTGACGATGGAGTGGGCGATGGTGGTCCACGGCAGGTCGCGTTTGAAGATGGTTTGCGCCTGCGAGTACAGCTTGGCGCGTTCGGCCTGATCGTTCAGGGTGCGCGCCTTGACCACGAGCGTGTCGAACTCTTTGTCGCAGTAGCGCGAGTAGTTGGAGCCGTTCACCGCCTCGCAACTGAGCAGCACGCCCAGGAAGTTGTCCGGGCTGGCGTAGTCGCCGGTCCAGCCCATCAGGCCGGCGTCGTGCTCGCCGCGCTTCATCCGCTTCAGGTATTCGCCCCATTCATAGGACACGATCTTGGCCTTCACGCCTATCTTGGCCCAGTCCGACTGGATCATCTCCGCCATCAGCTTGGCGTTGGGGTTGTACGGCCGTTGCACCGGCATCGCCCACAGGCTCAGTTCGAAGCCGTTGGGATAGCCGGCCTTGGCCAGTAGCGCCTTGGCGGCGGCCACGTTGTAGGGCGCGTTCTTCAGGCTCTTGTTGTAGGACCACAGCGAGGACGGGAAGGGATTGCTGGCGGCCTGGCCTTGGCCCTGGTAGACCGCGTCTATGATGGCCTGGCGGTTAATCGCCATGTCCAGCGCTTGACGCACCTCGCGTTTTTTCAGCTGCGGCTTGTCCATGTTGTAGCTGAGGTAGCCGATATTGAAGCCGGGCGCGGTCAGCATCTTCAACTTGGGATCGGTCTTCATCACCGCCAGATCGCTGGGGCGCGGGTAGGACATGATCTGGCACTCGCCGGCTTTCATCTTCTGGTAGCGCACCGAGGGATCGGTGGCGATGGCGAACACCAGATTGTCCACCTTGACCGCGCCCTTGTCCCAATACGCTTTGTTGCCGGCGTAGCGGATTTGCGCGTCTTTCTGGTAGCGCTTGAAGATGAAGGGGCCGGTGCCCACCGGCTTTTGGTTGATGTCGGCGGCGCGGCCGGCCTTGAGCAGTTGGTCGGCGTATTCCGCGGACAGGATGGAGGCGAAGGGCATGGCGATCTTGATCGCCAGGTCGGCGTCCGGCGCCTTCAGCACGAAGCGCACCGTTTGCGCGTCCACTTTTTCCACCGCGCTGACGTTGCTGGCCAGGCCGGTGTCCACCGCGTAGGGGAATTCCGTGTTGTAGGCTTTGCGGAAGGGGTGGTTCTTGTCGAACATGCGCATGAAGGTGAACACCACGTCGTCGGCGTTGAAGTCGCGCGTCGGCTTGAAATAGTCGGTGGTGTGGAACTTCACGCTCTGGCGCAGCTTGAAGGTGTAGATCTTGCCGTCCGGCGAGGCGCTCCAGGAGGTGGCCAGGCTGGGAATGGCCTTGGTCGAGCCTTTCTCAAAGCCCACCAGGCGGTCGAACATGGCGTGGCCGGCGGCATCGAAGGTGGTGCCGGAGGTGAACTGGGCGGAGTCGAAGCCGTCCGGGCTGGCTTCGGAACAGTAAACCAGAGTGCCGGCGGCCTGAACGGATACGGCGAAAGCGGCGCAGCAGGCCGCGGCCAACAGTTGCGGTTGGATCATTTTCATTTCTATTTCCCTATTTGCAGAGCGATGAAGGGCGGCGAGCGCCTTCTTCGAGAGTGCATTGCAGGCCCTTGAGGGCTTTCTATTTGTCAGTCTGTCCAATTCCCGCCGTTTGGCGAACCGGCATGCGTTTGGGTGAAATTCAACGCAGGGACGAGTGGCGAAGGAGGGAATGGAAGACCTTGCCAGCATATAGATTGTTCGCCCGGCGTCAATCGTGCGCTGCGGCGCGGCCGCGTCCGCATTCGCAATACGCCGTTTCTATGAGGTCGCCTTATTTTGCGAATGGCATTTAAAAACAGTTATTTGTGTCAGTTTTTTGCCGTTTCTGCGGAGCGGCGGCAGGCATAAGATAGGGTTGCCTGCAAAAGGGCGTTTTTGTTTTCTCTTAAGCCAAGGAGAGCCAAATGCAAGCCAGCACGCAAGAAGCGGTGGTCGTGGTCAAACCCCGCAATCCGCGTCCGGTCCTGGTACCGGTTCACTTGTAATCGGGTATGGCGGGGCTGCCGTTTCAGGCGCAAGGCCCTGACCGATCCGGATTCCGCGCCGCCGGCTTGCCGGCGGCCGCGCTCATCTTTAAGAGGAGACGTCCTCGTGTCCCATCCGTCCGATCTTCGTTTTTGCCTGAACGGCGATGTGATTTCGCAGACGCCGCTGGTGGTCAAGACCGCCGGCGACGAGGAGTTGGAGATTTCCGCCGGCCTAGCCAACGCGGAGGAGGTCAGCGCGCTGATGGAGCGGCTGGCGCGTGGCTGCAGCCAGTTGGACGCGGAGCGCATCCTGCCGCGTCAATCCGCCGACGAGGTGCGGCGTCTGCTGATCAGCCTGGAAAACTACGGCGTCATCCGCCCGCTGGCGCCGGCGCGCGGCAAGACCGGGCTGGAGGTGCTGCTGGAGGTGGAGGATCTGTCCAACCGCCTGTTGTACCAGACGCTGTACCGCAATCCGTTCTGGACCCACTGCCAGAACGCCAGCCAGCCGGGCGATATTCCAGAGCGGGTGTTCCACGGCATGGTGATAGAGAACTATCACTTTTTGTTCCGCGAAAGCTATTTCGACGCGCCGGTGCTGTCCTATGTGCCCAATACTCAGGTGCGGCTGGCGATGAACGCTTTCTTCGCCGAGGAATACGGCCACGACGAGCTGCTGTTGCAGGCCTTGAACCGCATCGGCGTCAGCCGCGAGGACCTGGCGCACACCGTGCCCCTGCCGCAGACCATGGCGCTGTGCAACGCGCTGGCGTATTGGTCGCACAACGATCCGCTGTTCTTCTTCACCACGCTGGGCATTCTGGAGGGCAAGGACATTCGTCAAGACTCCTTCCTGGACGCCGCCTACCGTTTGGGCGTGGACGCGGAGTTTCTGCGCCCGGTGAAGGCGCACTCGGACATCAATCTGAAGGGCGAGCACGGCAGCCTGACCCGCAAGATCTTCGCGCAGATTCCGGTGGTGGACCAGGAGACGGCGCGGCGCCTGCTGGCGCAAACCCATTTGTTTGTTGAACTTTACGACGCTTTCTACAGCGCGGTCTGGCGGCACTATCTGCACGCCGACACCCTGCTGCGCCGCATCGAGCATTACTGAGGAGGCAATATGCACGGACCCGGCACTCATGATCTGTTTCATTGCCCGGCGCTGCGGCCCGGGGTGGAAATCCAGCAGCAGGACGGCGGCGTAGCCCTGCTGTACCGCGAGCAGTCCTGCGACTTGCAAGTGGCCGACGAGGGCCGCCTGCAATTGCTGGCCTTGCTGGACGACCTGCAACGCGCGCCGGCCAGCATGTCCGCGTTGCGCGCCGCGCATCCCGAACTGGCGGGGACGATTCCCGGCCTGCTGGAAGAGCTGGACCGCCTGGGCCTAGTGACCGAGGCGAGCTTTGAATTGCCGGACGACGCGCTGTCCGGCTGCGAATTCAACACCCGGCTGCGCAATCTGGCGCAGCGGGCGATGCGCAAGCGCGGCCACTCCCGGCTTTACGGCATGTTGTCCGACGGCAGCGCGCCGCGCAATGTGCTGATCGGCTACGCGCTGGAGTATTACTTCCTGGTGCGCGCGGCGCCGGGCCTGATCGCTTCGGCGCTGTCGCACGCGGACAGCTGGCAGAATCAACGCAGCATCCAGCGCTTCCTGGTGTCGGAGCTGGATCACGATCAGATGCTGGCGGAGAGCCTGGCCAGCGTGGACATGGAGGTGGAAGGGCTGGACCACCTGCAGCCGCTGCCGTCCACCTTCGCCTTGTGCGCGGCGCTGGGCGTGTTCGCGCGTCAGCATTTGTTGTCGTTCAAGAGCGTGTTGTTTCTGTTCGAAATGCCCGGCGACGAGTTCAACCGCGCGCTGGTGCGTTGCTGCGAGCGCGCCGGGCTGGACAAGGGCTTTTGGGAGCCGCTGCTGCGCCACGCCTACCTCAACGACACGCTGGGGCACGACGACATCACCGCAGAGTTGTTGCAGGACATCAGCGCCATCAGCCGCGAGGAGCAGCTGGTAGTGGAGAAAAACCTGGTGCTGACCATAGAAACCATGGCCTTGCAGGATGAGGAAATCGTCGATTACTACAGCCGGCCGGACGCCTTGATGCCGCGGCTCTATTTGTAATCCCCCGCAGTAGCCCCGAGACGGCAGCCAAGGAGAGAGCGATGGAAGCCTGGCAAGTCACCCATTATCGCGCGCCGCATCTGGTGCCGTTCAGCGCTCACCTGGCCGACGACGGCCAGACCGTGGTGCTGGCGGCGGACGCCAAGGAGTACGAAATCCAGCTTTCCGGCGTGGAAGGCGGCCGGGTGCTGGACAGCGTGCTGGCCATGGCCAATCCGGACGCGGAGATTTGGTTCGACATCCACGCCGGGTCGGCGCCGTCCTGGCAGCTGTCGCTGGCGGAGCAGCTAGACGCCTTGTCGCTGATCCGCGACGCGCCGGCGGACCCGGCGGCGCTGGCGCGGCAACGCAGGCAGTGGGATGCCTTGATCCGGCGCTGCGTCGACAAAATGTTGGCGGCCACCGCCGCGGACGCGCGCGGCGCTTACGCGCCGGTGGTGCTGAGCATGCTGCGCTTGTTGGATGAGCCGGCGCCGCGGGCCGACGCTTTTTGCATTGACGATGTGGGCGCGCCGGAGTGGCGTGACAATTTCGCGCTGCAAACCTTCTACCTGCAAAAGCTGTATCTGGCCGACAACCTCCCGCAGGCGCTGACGCTGTGGCGGCGGGTGCTCAACGGCTTTGCCGACGGCGCCGGCTTTGTCGGGCTCAGCCGCCGGGAGGCTCGCGCGGAGGAAGACCCCGCCAGCGACGGCTTCTACTGCCCGGCGCATCTGGAAGCCTATTTGCTGTGCCTGGCGGACTTGCTGCTGCTGGCGCCCAAGCCTCAGGCGCGGCGTAGGCTGCTCAGCCGGGAGCCGGCGTCCACGGTGGACAGCGGCGTCAACTTCATGCGCCGCGCCGAGCAGTTTGCGCTGGACGGCCTGGCCCAGCTGGGCGAATCGCGCTACGTAAGCCGGGTGAACGCCGAGGACGCCGGCTTCGGCCCCTTGGTGCAAGGCTTGTTCATCGAGCAATACCATGTCACTCAGCGCTTCGTCGAAATCATCGCGCCGTTGATGACCAAGCGGCTGCGCAGCCCGCTGAAGCAACGCGTTTACCGTTACTTCCAGGAAGAGCTGGGCCATGAGGTCTACGAGCGCGCCACCTGCGAAGCGTTGGGGGTGCCGCCGGCCTGGCTGGATCAGGCGCTGCCCTTGCCGCTGTTTCAGGCCTATGTCGACGCCTTCACCGTGCTGGGCCGCTACGATCCAATCGGCTATCTGAGCTCCATCATGGTGACCGAGGGCATGCTGGGCGTGGACAACCCGGTGCACGAGCGGCTGGAATCGCTGGTGGAGTTTCGCGCCGATTACCAGCGCGTGGCCAAGCGCCACGACGATCTCAACGTCGAGCTTAATCACGCGGCGTTGTCGCGGTTGTTTTTCCGTGAAATCAGCGCCTTGTCGCCGCTGACGCAGCAGCGCGCGCTAGCCAATCTGGCGTATCTGCTGGAGCTCAATCTGCGGGCGATGGACCAGGTGGCGGATTTTTACGGCCCGCAGTCGCAATTGGCCGTCTGCTCGCTGGACAGCTATGCCGTCGCCGGCTGAGCGCGAGGCGACGCAAACGGCCTACGCGGCCAGCGTCAACCCGGCTTGGCTGGACGTGTTGCGGCAATGCGGGCTGGACGCCCGGCCGCTGGAGGCAGAGGGCTGCTGGCTGCGGCTGGAGGATGGCCGGCGTTGGTTGGACTTCGTCGCCGGCTACGGCGCGGTGGTATTGGGCCATCGGCCGCAAGCCTTGCTGGCCGGCTTGGCCGAAGACCTGTTCGATCCCGCGCCCAATCTCCATCCGCTGGGGGTTTCCGGCTTGGCCGGCGATCTGGCGGCGGAGCTGCTGGCGCTGGCCGGCTTCGCCGACGGCAAGGCGCTGTTCGCCAGCACCGGCGCCGAGGCGGTGGAGGGCGCGCTGAAGCTGGCGCGGATGGCCAGCGGCCGCCGGCGCGCCTTGAGCTTCGACGGCGGCTTCCACGGCTTGACGCTGGAGGCTACCGCCTTGGCCGGCGGCGACTTCTGGCGCCAGGGCCTGCCGCGTGGCGAGGACTGCGCTGTCCTGCCCTGGGGCGACCCGGCCGCGGCGGCGGCGGAACTGGCGCGCGGCGACGTGGCCGCGGTGCTGCTGGAACCGGTGCAGGGCAGCGCCGGCGCGCGCGCCTGGCGCGGCGAGGCCTTGTCGGAGCTGGCTGAACTGTGCCGCCGCCACGGCGCGCGGCTGATTTACGACGAGGCCTTGTCCGGCCTGGGCCGCTGCGGCGCCTGGTTTGCTTACCAGGCGCTGGGCGCGCCGGCGCCGGATATGCTGATTGCGGCCAAGGGCCTGAGCGGCGGCGTGCTGCCGGTGTCGGCGCTGTTGTTTCGCGAAGATATTTACCAGGCGGTGTTCGCCCGGCCCGGCTGCGCCAAGATCCACGGTTCCACCTTTGGGGGCAACCGGCTGGCGTTGTGCTGCGGACTGCGCATGCTGAGCCTGCTGCGCCAATTGGACGCGCCGGCGCAAGCGCGGGAGCGCGGCGAAGCTTTGCGGCGACGCTGGCGCGGAGCCGGGCTGGAGGGTTTTGAGCTGGAGGGCGTGGGATTGATGCTGGCGCTGCGCGCCGGCCCGGCGGCGCAAGAGCGGCTGGGCGAGGGCGCGGCCGGCCTGCTGTGGCTGCAATTGCTGCAAGAAGGCGCGCTGACGGCGCCGGCGGCCCACGACGCCGCCGCGTTGCGCTTGCTGCCGCCGCTGAACGTGGCGGAGACGGAGTTGGATTATTTCCTGGAAGCTTGCCGGCGCGCGATCGCCGCGCTGGAGCAAGAGGCGACGACATCATGAAGATAGGACACGTATTGCTGGCGGTGCTGGTGGCGGCCATCTGGGGCCTCAGCTTCATCGTGGTGAAGATAGGCTTGACCGAGTGCCCGCCGCTTTTGCTGGCGGCCTTGCGCTTCGTGGTGGTGTTCGCCGCCGGGGCCTGGTGGTTTTCGCGGCCGTCCTTGCCCTGGCGCTGGTATTTGCGCGCCGGGCTGTGCCTGGGGGTGATCCAGTTCGCCTGTCTGTTCTCCGCCATCAAGCTGGGCATGCCGGCCGGCATCGTGTCGGTGCTGGCCCAGTTGCAGGTGTTCATCACTTTGCTGCTGGCCAGCCTGTTGCTGGGCGAGACGCGATCCCTGCTGCAAAAGGCGGTGATGGCGCTGGCCCTGCTAGGCGTGTTGCTATTGGGTTACGCTCGTTATCATGACGCCTTGCCCTTGCTGCCGCTGGCGCTGGCCTTGATCGGCTCGGCCGGCTTCGCCTGGGGCAATGTGGAGCTCAAGCGGGCCGGCAAGGTGGACATGTTCGCCTTCACCGTATGGATGAGCCTGGTGCCGCCGCTGCCTCTGCTGCTGCTGTCCTTCGCGCTGGAGGGCGGCCCGGCGGCGGCTTGGGCCGCGTTGGCCGGCTTCGGCTGGACCGCCACGCTGGCGCTGTTGTTCCTGGCCTTGATCGGCACGCTGTTCGCGCTGGGCAGTTGGGGCAAACTGCTCAGCCTGTATCCGGCCACGCTGGTGGCGCCGTTTTCGCTGCTCAGCCCGGTGTTCGGCCTGCTGGGCGGCTATTTGATCCTGAACGAGCGCTACGACGCGCTCAGCATTGTCGCGTCGGCCTTGATCGTGGCGGCGCTGGCGCTGAACACCTACGCGGGCAAACTGGGCGTCTTGCGCGCTTGGCTCGCGCGGGTCCACCTGAGCAAGGGAGCCGCGCCGCGATGAGAAAGCCGGAACTGGACATCTCCACCGACAAGCACAGGCTGGACGTGGCGCTGATCCACGCCTTCCTGCATAATCACGCCCCCTGGGCGAAGGGCATTCCTCGCGCCACCGTGGAGCAGGCGATTGCCGGCTCGCTGTGCTTCGGTGCCTACCTGGACGGCCGGCAGGTGGGCTTTGCCCGCGTGGTGACCGATCTGGCCACTTTCGGCTACCTATGCGATGTGTTCGTGGTGCCGGAATGCCGCGGGCGGGGTTATGCGCGGCAGTTGATGCAATGCGTCGCCGCCGAGCCGGCCTTGGCCCGGCTGCGTCGCATCGTGCTGGTGACTTCCAACGCCCACGCGGTGTACCGGCCGTTCGGCTTCGCCGCGTTGGAGCATCCGGAACGCTATATGGAGCTGCACCGGCCGGATGTCTATCAGGGCTAGCCGGCCAGCGCGTCCAGCGACTCAGGCAACACCTGGCCGCCGTCAACGATCAGGGTCTGGCCGGTGATGAATCCCGCCTCCTTGCTGGCGAAGAACAGCGCGGCATTGGCGATGTCGTCGACGCTGCCCAGCCGCCGCAGCGGCACCGCCGCGGCCATTTTGTCCAGGTAGTCCTCGCCCAGCTCGCGCAAACCTTCGGTCAGCACATTGCCCGGCAGTACCGCGTTGATGGTGATGGCGTCGCGCGCCAGCTCCAGGGCCGCGCTGCGCATGAAGCCCAGTTGCGCCGCCTTGCTGGCGCCGTAATGGCTCCAGCCGGCGTAGCCGGTGACCGGGCCGGTGATGGAGGAGGTCAGGATAACGCGGCCGTATTCAGCTTGACGCAGATAGGGCAGCGCCGCCTGCACGCAGAGGAAGTTGCCGCGCACATTGGTGTGCTGCACCTGGTCCCACTCCTCCGCGCTCATGCTCTCCAGCGGCGCGGACGGGAACACGCCCGCATTGCAGCACAGCACGTCCAAGCCGTTTTGCGTCGCGGTGTCCGCCATCAGGCGGGCGACATCCTCGGGGCGGCCCACGTCGGCGATATGGCCGGACGCGTTCAGGCCTTCGGCGCGCAGGAGGGCCAGCGCGGCGTCCAGCTTGTCCCGGCTGCGGCCGCTGATGGCCACGCGCGCGCCGGCGCGGGCGAAAGCCCGGGCCAGGCCCAGACCGATGCCGGCGGTGCCGCCGGTGATGAGTACGGTTTTGTCCTTGAGCGGGGTCAACATGATGAATCTCCTTGTGGGGGGATGGCGGTGTCGATGGCGTTAGCGCAGCTCGGGGTGGCCGCGCAGCCGCTCCGCCATCAAGTCGATGAAGGTCCGGGTTTTGGCCGAGGCCAGTCTGCCTTCTTGATGCAGGATGTGGATGGGCTGGCTGGCGTCGTCGTATTCGGCCAGCACCTGTTGCAATTGGCCGGCGGCTAATTGCGGTGCCACTTGGTAAGACAGCAGGCGGGTAAGGCCCAGGCCCGCCACCGCGGCGGCGATGGCCGCCTCGTTGTTGCTGACGGTGAGCCTGGGCTTGAGACGCACGCTCAGCGGTTTGCCGCCGTCGCTGAAACGCCATTCGTGGCTGGAGCCCACGCCGCGAGAGGCGATCAGCGAGTGCCGCTGCAAGTCCGCCGGCGAGCGCGGCGCGCCGCGCTCGGCGAGATAGGCCGGCGCCGCGCAGACCACCCGCCGCACTTGGCCGACGCGCAGGGCGCTCAGGTTGGAGTCCGGCAACTCGCCGATGCGGACGGCCACGTCCACGCCTTCTTCCAGAAGGTTGACCACGCGGTCCAGCAGCAAGGCGTCCACCGTCACCTCGGGATGGCGCAGCAGGTAGTCGTTGATCCCAGGCATCACGTAGCGCAGGCCGAACAGCGCCGGCGCGGTGATGGTCAGCAAGCCGCGCGGCGGCGCATTCCCGCCGGAGGCGGCTTCGTCGGCCTCGTCCGCCGCGGCGATCACGCGGCGAGCGTCTTCCAGATAGCGCTGGCCGGCCTCGGTAACGCGCACATGGCGGGTGCTGCGGTTGAGTAGGCGGGCTTGCAGCCGCGCCTCCAACGCCGCCACCGCGCGCGTAGCCGCCGGCGGCGACATGCCCAGTTTACGCGCCGCGCCGGCGAAGCTTTCCGCTTCCGCCACCGCGATGAATACAGTCATCAAATGCAATCGATCCATATTTTTTGCCGTGATTGTTGCAACGGACGAAACAGCGCATTCTGGCTTCGGGGCCGAGCGGCGGCAAGTGGCCGTTGGGACGGCGCGGGCGGGCCCAACGCGCGCGTACCTTATAGGGCTGGGCGAAGGAGAGCGGCCAAATTATCTATTTTGTTTGATGTGAACAAAAAGAAAGATTGCTTTTTCAATGCCTTGCCCTTGCTCTTTAAGTGTTGCCATGAACATTAGAAAATTTGCATGTTCGATACAAACAGTGTTATAACTTATTAGGTTTTTCATCAGGCGCACACCGCGCCACTCAAAATCGACGGTTTCGCGCCGTCGAGCCTCGCGTTTAAACGCACCTCATGTCCGGCCCGCGCCGGATGTCTATTTACTGGCAGCTCTCTAGTTGTCGCGATCATTACAGCGGATCGCCGTGGCCTTGCCGGCCATTGCTTTCGCCAAGGAGGACGCAGATGCACAAAAGAGCGTTTAGCAAGCGCAGCATGATCGGGCTGATCCTGGTCGCCGTAGCGGCGGCGGGATTGATTTACGGTGTAAGCCCAGCCGTATGGACCGAGTACCGGGAAGATCTGATCTACCTGGGCCGGCAACATCTTTATCTGGTGGGCGTCTCCATGGCGCTGGCTCTGGCCGTGGGCTTGCCCAGCGGCGTGTTGCTCAGCCGCCAGCGGCTGCGGGGCAGCGCCGAGCACTGGATGCAGATTTTCAATATCGGCAACACGTTGCCGCCCATGGCGGTGTTGGCGCTGGCGATGGCCCTGATCGGCATCGGCGACGCGCCGGCCATCGTGGCGCTGTTCCTGGCGTCATTGCTGCCCATTGTGCGCAACACCTACGCCGGCCTGGCCGGCCTGCAGCCGGCGCTGCTGGAAGCCGCCGACGCGCTGGGCATGACCCCGCGTCAACGGTTGTGGCGGGTGGAGCTGCCCAACGCCTTGCCGGTGATACTGACCGGTGTGCGGGTGGCGCTGGCCTTGAACGTGGGCACCGCGCCGCTGGCCTTCCTGATTGGCGCCAGCAGCTACGGCGAGCTGATCTTCCCCGGCATCTATCTGAACAACCATACCGCGCTGCTGCTGGGCGCCGGCGGCACCGCGCTGATCGCGCTGACGCTGGACATGACGCTGGCCGGCCTGGGCCGTCTGGCCGCCGCCCGCGGCCTGGCCTGATTCGAATACCCCCCTGTCGCCCGTTCCGGCGGGCGCTCGCACGGAGGACATCTATGACACAAGCACTTTTCTTCTCGCCCTGGCGCAAGCTGGCGCGCCGCGCGCTGACGCTGGCGGCCTTGCTGAGCGCAGTGCCGGCCTTTGCCGCCGGCCTGGTGTTGGGCAGCAAGAACTTCACCGAACAGCACCTGCTGTCCGATATCACCGCGCAGTACCTGGGCAGCAAGGGTTACCAGGTCACGCAAAAGGCGGACCTGGCGACGGTGATCCTGCGCAACGCGCTGGAGAACCGCCAACTGGATCTGGTGTGGGACTACACCGGCACCGGCCTGATCATTCATCACGGCATCCAGAAGAAAATGAGCAACGAGGAGGCTTACGCCACGGTCAAGAAGCTGGACGAACCCCTGGGGTTGATCTGGCTGAACCCGGCTCCGCTCAACAATACCTACGCGCTGGCGATGAAACGCGAGCGCGCCGAGGCCGAGGGCGTGCGCACGCTGTCCGATCTGGCGCGGCGGGTCAATGAAAACAACGGCGGCTCCAAGCGCTGGCAGTTGGGTTTCGACATGGAGTTCGCCGGACGTCCTGACGGCCTCAAGCCAATGCAGCAGCTCTACGGCATGGAATTGAGCCGCCCGCAAATCCGTCAGATGGATCCGGGCTTGGTGTACAACGCCATCCGCGACGGCTTCGTCGACGCCGGCCTGGTCTACACCACCGACGGCCGCGTAAAAGGCTTTGATCTGGTGGTGCTGCAGGACGACATGGGTTATTTCCCGGCCTACGCCGCCACGCCGGTGGTGCGCCGCGACACGCTGGAGCGCAACCCCGGCCTCGCCGACGAACTGAACAAGCTGGCGGCCTTGCTGGACAACGACACCATGTCCGAGCTCAACGCCAAGGTGGACATCGAACACCGTCCGGTGAAGGAAGTCGCCAGCGAGTTCCTGCGCCAGCGCGGCCTGATCTAAAGGAAGCCGCATGGAAACCCTATTGCAAACCTGCCAGTTCATCTGGCAAAACCTGCCGCAAATCGCGGTTTTGGCCGAGCAGCACCTGAGACTGGTGGGCATCGCCGTTGGGCTGGCGGTGCTGCTGGGCGTGCCTTTGGGCGTGCTGATCGTGCGCTTCCAGGCGCTGGCCGGCCTAGTGCTGGGCCTGGCCACCGTGGTGCTGACCATTCCGGCCATCGCCTTGTTCGGCTTGATGGTGCCGCTGTTTTCCATGATCGGGCAGGGCATCGGCGCGGTGCCGGCCATCACCGCCGCCTTCCTGTATTCCCTGTTGCCCATCGTGCGCAACACCCATACCGCGCTGACGCATCTTGAGCCCGGCGTGCGCGAGGCCGGCCGCGGCCTGGGGCTGACCTTCTGGCAGCGCTTGCGCTGGGTGGAACTGCCGCTGGCCACGCCGCTGATCTTTGCCGGCATCCGCACCGCGGTGGTGCTGAACATCGGCGTGATGGCGATAGCCGCCATCGTCGGCGCCGGCGGCTTGGGCACTCTGATATTGCACGGCATCAGCCAGAGCGACATTCGCAAGCTGATTGCCGGCGCGGTGGCGGTGAGCGTGCTCGCCGTCGCGATGGACTGGTTGTTGCTGCGCGCTCAGCGCGCGCTGACCCCGAAAGGAATTCGTTGATGATTGAACTGCAAAACCTCTGCAAGCAATTTACCCAGAAAAACGGCCAGGTCTTCCAGGCGGTGGACAATGTCAATCTGCATGTGCCGGAAGGCGAGATCTGCGTGTTGTTGGGCCCGTCCGGCTGCGGCAAGACCACCACGATGAAAATGATCAACCGCTTGATCGAACCCACGTCTGGCAAGGTCTTGATCAACGGCGAGGACACCGCCGGCATCGACAGCGTGACGCTGCGCCGCCAGATCGGCTATGTGATCCAGCAAATCGGCCTGTTCCCCAATATGACCATTGAGGACAACATCACTGTTGTGCCGCGGATGCTGGGCTGGGACAAGAAGCGCTGCCGCGAGCGCGCGCGCGAACTGATGAGCATGGTGGCCTTGGACCCCAACCGCTTCCTGCAGCGTTATCCGCGCGAGATGTCCGGCGGCCAGCAACAGCGCATCGGCGTGATCCGCGCGTTGGCGGCCGATGCGCCGGTCTTGCTGATGGACGAACCCTTCGGCGCGGTGGACCCGATCAACCGTGAGCAGATTCAGAACGAGTTCCTGCAAATGCAGCGGCAGTTGGGCAAGACCGTGATGCTGGTCAGCCACGATATCGACGAAGCGATCAAGCTGGGAGACCGCATCGCGGTGTTCCGTCAGGGCCGCATGGTGCAGTGTGCCGGCTCCGACGAAATTCTGGCGCGTCCCGCGGACGATTTCGTCGCCAGCTTCGTTGGCCAGGACCGCACGCTCAAGCGCCTGTTGCTGGTGCAGGCCGGCGAAGTGGCCGATCAGCAGGAAACGCTGACCGCGCGGCTGGATACGCCGCTGGCGGCGGCTTACGCCCTGATGGACGACAACGACCTGATGCACTTGACCGTGGTGGACGAAGACGGCCAGCCGCTGGGTTTTGTCCGTCGTCGCGACGCGCGCGGCGCGGACGGCGTGTGCGCGGACAAGATCAAGCCGGTGAGCGTGACAGCGGCGGCGGGCGAGAACCTGCGCGTGGTGCTGTCCCGCTTGTATGAGCACAACCTGACCTGGATGCCGGTGCTGGATGACGACGGCCGCTACAACGGCGAAGTGTCGCAAGACTACATCGCCGGCTATTTGAATTCGGGCCGCACCTCGGCGCGCGGTCCGCGTCAGACGGCCCGCTGACGCGGGCGGGCGGAGAATCAGACCGACGGCTCTCCGTCCGTCGGGTCCGCTTCCCGCACGTGGGTCAGTAAATCGCCGGGCTGGCAGCCCAACTGCCGGCACAGCGCGTCCAGCGTATCCAGGCGCAGGCTTTTGACTTTGCCCAGTTTCAGTAGCGACAGATTATGCGGCGTGATGTCGATGGCCCGCGCCAGATCCTTGGATTTGATCTTGCGTTGAGCCAGCATGACGTCCAGCGTGATCACGATAGCCATGCCGGTCTCCCCAGGGCTTGTAATGTCTTTTCCAACAGCGGCTTATCAGCCTTATGGGGGAAAACATACTCCGCTACGCCGCTTCATGGCAATGCGGACGGTTGCGCTTGCGCTGAGTAGTTTTACCCATGGGCAAGCGGGGTGGTCGGTCCTATGTTGGTAGGGCGGTGTTGCATATCCACTGCGCCCGGAATATGGGCGGATGCGGCCAAATCATCGTCATGCGGTAATTAATCATTGTTTTTGTCTGTTTACGTGGAAACCGGTGGATTCACGCGCGGGTCGGCTGCGCGCCGCGCTTGTCTAACCCGATTCCGGCTCTTTATAGTGATGGCCATGCAGATGTTCAGCGCCGCGGCGACAGCGGACAAAGAGGGGCTCTTGGCATTTTTGCGGCATATGGCCGCGCAGGAAGTGGAGGACGCGGACCATGGCGATCCGGACAGTAAGTGAGTTGCGCAAGCGGGCTGCGGCCGGCGAAACCCTGGATTTTCTGTTTTTCTGGGGGCATAGACCTAAACATGAAGGCAGTGTTTGCAAGAGCTGTCTGAGCCAGTGGTTCCCCGCTGGTTTTGAACTTGACGGAGTAGGGTACGCCAGCGCCGAGCATTACATGATGGCGGAAAAGGCGCGTTTGTTCGAAGACGCGGAGATTCGGAGCAGGATACTGGCCGCGGCCACGCCGGCCGAGGCCAAGGCCTTGGGACGTCAGGTGCGGGGCTTCGACAGCGACTTTTGGCAGCAGTGCTGCTGCGAAGTGGTGATGCGGGGCAATCTGGCCAAGTTTGAGCAAAACCCGGCGCTGGGCGATTTTCTGCGCGCCACCGGCGACGCTATTCTGGTGGAGGCCAGCCCGGTGGATTGCGTCTGGGGCATAGGCTGGGCCGAGGACGACCCGCAGGCCCGGCTGCCGGACATGTGGGACGGCAGCAATCTGTTGGGCTTCGCGCTGATGGAAGTGCGCGAGCGCCTGCGCTAGCGTGGGTGGCAAGCAAGAAAAACCCCTGTCGGTTTTGACAGGGGTTTTTCTTTTGGCGCGCGCTTACCGCTGTTCGGCGTGGTAGGCGGTGACGCGTTCCACTTCTTCCTTGGAGCCCAGGAACACGGCCACCCGCTCGTGCAGCTTCTGCGGCTGGATGTCCATGATGCGCTGATGGCCGTTGGTGGCCGCGCCGCCGGCCTGTTCCACCACGAAGGCCATCGGGTTGCCTTCGTACATCAGGCGCAGCTTGCCGGCCTGGTCCGGGGTGCGCGCGTCGCGCGGGTACATGAAGATGCCGCCGCGTGTCAGGATGCGATGTACCTCGGCCACCATGGACGCCACCCAGCGCATGTTGAAATCGCGGCCGCGCGGACCGGTGCTGCCGGCCAGCAGTTCGTCGACATAGCGTTTCACCGGCGCGTCCCAGTGACGCATATTGGACATGTTGATGGCGAATTCGCCGGTGCTTTCCGGCACTTTCATGTCCGGGTGGGTCAGCACGAAAGAGCCTTGTTCGCGGTCCAGCGTGAAGCCGTGGACGCCGCTGCCAAAGGTCAGCACCAATAAAGTTTGCGGGCCGTACACGGTGTAGCCGGCCGCCACTTGCTCGGTGCCGGGCTGAAGGAAGGCGCTCTCGGTGGCGTGGTCGATGCCCTGGGGGCAGCGCAGGATGGAGAAGATGGTGCCCACCGAGATGTTGACGTCGATATTGGATGAGCCGTCCAGCGGATCGAACATCAACAGGTACTCCCCCTTCGGGTATTCGCCGGGGATGTGGTAAGGCAGCTCCATTTCCTCTGAGGCCATCGCCGCCAGGCTGCCGCCCCATTCATTGGCGTCCAGCAGGTAGTCGTTGGCGATCACGTCCAGCTTTTTCTGCGCCTCGCCCTGTATGTTGCCGGTGCCGGCTTCGCCCAGCACGTCGGCCAGCGCGCCCTTGTTCACCGAGTAGCTGATGGCTTTGCAGGCGCGGCCTACGGTTTCGATCAGCAAGCGCAACTCAGGCGGCAGCGTGCCTGCCTTGCGTTGCTGTTCGATCAAAAAGCGGGAGAGGGTGATGCGGCTCATGGCAATCCTTAGCTTTGGGTGGGTGCGCGAAACAAATGCTCGATATGCCGGCTGCGCCGGCTTGACCGCCTTATTATAACGGATAAGCGTCTTGCGGTCGTTATGCCCCTGGCGGCGCGGCGGGCGGCGGAAATGGCCGGCAGGCGGCGCGTGAAACGGCTATGAATAAAAGCGGGTTCACGCGGCACGGGGAAAGATCATGGCTAAGGGTTTATTGGCGCTGCTATTGCTGCTGACGGCTTGGCAGGCGCGGGCGATCACCATTTACACCGAGGACTGGCCTCCCATCACTTTCCAACACAACGGCGTGCCGGACGGCATGGCGGTGGAAGTGGTGCGCGAAATCCAGGCGCGGATGCACGACAACAGCGCCATCGACGTGGTGCCCTGGGCGCGCGGGTATAAGGAGTTGCTGACTACGCCGGGGGTAATGCTGTTCACCGTGGGTCGAAACGACACACGGGAGAAACAGATGACGCTGCTGGGGCCCATCGCCATTTCTCAGACCGTGTTGCTGGCGCGTAAAGGCGAAGCGGCCGGCTTACTGGCTTTGGGCAACGGCATCTATCACCGGCCGGTGGGCGCTTACCGCGGCAGCATTTTCGCCGACGCGGCGATTGCGGCCGGTTTTGTGGAGGTGGACCTGGCGCCCACTCCGCAGATCACCGCGCAGAAGCTGCTGGTGGGCCGCTACGATATGTGGTCGGAAGGCGGATTCGTCGTCGCATCGGTGCTGAAAGATATCCACCAGCCGCCGGACGCAGTGGAAGTGGTGCGAGTGCTGGAAACGCTGGAGTTGTATCTGGCGTTTTCGCGCGGCACCTCGGCGGCGGAGGTGAAGCGCTGGCAGGCCGCGTTCAGCGCCGTCAAGAAAGACGGGAGCTTCAAACGCATTTACAACAAATGGCTGCCGCGCGACGTTGCGCCTATGGATGTCAAGCTGATTGGCCTGCAACCCGGCTCCGGACATTGATTTCACCCATGTTCGCGCGGCTTCGATACGGGTTCAGGCCGTGTCGGGGCGGGCTGCCTCGCTTTCCAGCCAGCGGCAGAATGCGGCGACGGCGGCGTCCTCCGCCGCCGCGCGCGGCGCCACCCAGCAGTAATCGCGCACCGTGGCCACCGGCGCCGGCAACGGCGAGAGCAGAACGCCGGCGTCTATCTGCGCCTGCGCCATCGGCATGGGGCCCAGCACCACGCCCAAGCCATCCATCGCCGCTTGCAAGGCCAGCGAGAAACTATCGAAGTGCAGGGCGCTGGCCGGTTTGAGCTCCGGCACCCCGGCCAAGGTCAGCCAGCGCGGCCACGCGGTGGGGCGGGTGTCGGCGTAGAGTAGGGTGTGGCGGGCCAAATCCGCCGGGCTGGCGATGGGCGCGCCGGCTAGCAGCGCCGGGCTGCACAGCGGCAGCTCCCATTCTTTCAGGAAGGGCTTGGCGATGTGGCCGGGCCAATCGCCGGGGCCGCGACGGATGGCGATGTCGAACGGGCTGTCCAACCGGCTGATGTCGCGGTCCGATGTGGCCAGGTGCAGTTCCAGCTCCGGAAACTGCCCGCGAAAACGGCTCAGCCGCGGCAGCAGCCAGTACATGGCGAAGGTGGGCGTGGAATTGATGCTGACCCGGCGCCGGCTGTCCGCTTGCAGCAGTTGGGAAGTGGCGTTGGCGATCAGGTCCAGGCCGTCTTGCACTTGCACCAGATAGCGCCAGCCGGGGTCGGTCAGCTTGACCCTGCCGCCGCTGCGCTCGAACAGCGGCACGCCCAGCCAATCCTCCAATTGCTTGATCTGCTTGCTCACAGCCCCGTGGGTGACGAAGAGTTCGCCTGCGGCGGCGGAAAAGCTTTCCAGCCGGGCCGCTGCCTCAAAAATGCGCAGGGTGTTGAGAGGGGGGTAAGTGCTCATGCTGTGATTTTAACTCACAATCTATGTTGCGATAACTCGTTTGAAAGCGGACGGCTAACAGCGTAATCTTCAGGCATGAAATCAAGGCCGCGCCAATGGGTGTCGCAGCGCGGCCTTGGTGGCCGCAGCAATCGCCTTACCCCATGTCCCGCAGCGTCGGAGTCCCGGCCTTGCCGGGGACGCTGCCAACAACCCAAGCCATAAAGGTCCAAAGTCATGCTGGAAGCTTACCGTCAACACGTGGCCGAGCGCGCCGCGCTGGGCATCCCGCCGCTGCCGCTGTCCGCCAAGCAAGTGGAAGCGCTGGTGGAACTGCTGAAAAACCCGCCCAAGGGCGAAGAAAGCACCCTGGTCGAACTGATCACCCACCGCGTGCCGCCGGGCGTGGACGACGCCGCCAAGGTCAAGGCTTCCTTCCTGGCCGCCGTGGCCGAGGGCGACGCCCAATCCCCGCTGATCTCCCGCGAACTGGCCACCCAGTTGCTGGGGACCATGCTGGGCGGCTACAACATCAAGCCGCTGATCGACCTGCTGGACGACGCCGCCGTGGCCCAGATCGCCGCGGACGGCCTGAAGAAAACCCTGCTGATGTTCGACGCCTTCCACGACGTGAAGGAAAAAATGGACAAGGGCAACGCCTTCGCCAAGCAGGTGGTGGAGTCCTGGGCCAACGCTGAATGGTTCACCAGCCGCCCGGAGGTGGCTGAGAAAATCACCGTCACCGTGTTCAAGGTCACCGGCGAAACCAATACCGACGACCTGTCCCCGGCGCCGGATGCCTGGAGCCGCCCGGACATCCCGCTGCATTATCTCGCCATGCTGAAGAACGCTCGTCCCGGCATCACTCCGGAAGAAGACGGCAAGCGCGGCCCGATGCAGTTCATCGAGGACCTGAAGAAAAAAGGCCACCTGGTTGCCTACGTGGGCGACGTGGTCGGCACCGGCTCCAGCCGCAAATCCGCCACCAACAGCGTGATCTGGGGCACGGGCGAAGACATCCCCTACGTGCCGAACAAACGCTTCGGCGGCGTGTGCCTGGGCGGCAAGATCGCTCCCATCTTCTTCAACACTCAGGAAGACTCCGGCGCGCTGCCGATCGAAGTGGACGTGTCCAAGATGGAGATGGGCGACGTCATCGACATCTACCCGTATGAAGGCAAGATCGAGAAGGCCGGCCAGAAGATCGCGGACTTCGCGCTCAAGTCCGAAGTGATTCTGGACGAAGTGCGCGCCGGCGGCCGCATCAACCTGATCATCGGCCGCGGCCTGACGGGCAAGGCGCGCGAAGCGCTGGGCCTGCCGGCGTCCACCGAGTTCCGTCTGCCCAAATCCCCGGTTGATTCCGGCAAGGGTTTCAGTCTGGCTCAGAAAATGGTTGGCCGCGCCTGTGGTCTGCCGGAAGGCCAGGGCGTGCGCCCGGGCACTTACTGCGAACCGAAGATGACGACCGTCGGCTCGCAGGACACCACCGGCCCGATGACCCGCGACGAACTGAAAGATCTGGCCTGCCTGGGGTTCTCCGCCGATCTGGTGATGCAGTCCTTCTGCCACACCGCCGCTTATCCCAAGCCGGTGGATGTGAAGATGCACAAAGAACTGCCGGCCTTCATCTCCACCCGCGGCGGCGTGTCGCTGCGTCCGGGCGACGGCGTGATCCACAGCTGGCTGAACCGCCTGCTGCTGCCGGACACCGTGGGCACCGGCGGCGACAGCCACACCCGTTTCCCGATCGGCATCTCCTTCCCGGCCGGCTCCGGCCTGGTGGCCTTCGCCGCCGCCACCGGCGTGATGCCGCTGGACATGCCTGAATCGGTGCTGGTGCGCTTCAAGGGCAAGATGCAGCCGGGCGTGACCCTGCGCGATCTGGTCAACGCCATCCCGCTGTACGCGATCAAGCAAGGCCTGCTGACCGTGGCCAAAGCCGGCAAGAAAAACGCCTTCTCCGGCCGCATTCTGGAAATTGAAGGCCTGCCGGATTTGAAGGTGGAGCAAGCTTTCGAGCTGTCCGACGCTTCCGCCGAGCGCTCCGCCGCCGGTTGCACGGTGCACTTGGACAAAGCGCCCATCATCGAATACATGACCTCCAACATCACCCTGATGAAGACCATGATCGCCAACGGCTATCAGGACGCGCGCACGCTGGAGCGCCGCATCAAGGCGATGGAGGCCTGGATCGCCAATCCGCAGCTGCTGAAGGGCGACGCCGACGCGGAATACGCGGCGGTGATCGAGATCGATCTGGCCGACATCCACGAGCCCATCGTGGCTTGCCCGAACGATCCGGACGACGTGAAAACCCTGTCCGACGTGGCCGGCGCCAAGATCGACGAAGTGTTCATCGGTTCTTGCATGACCAATATCGGCCACTTCCGTGCCGCCTCCAAGCTGTTGGAAGGCAAGCGCGACATCCCGGTGAAACTGTGGGTGGCGCCGCCAACCAAGATGGACGCTGAACAGCTGACCGCGGAAGGCCATTACGGCACCTTCGGCACCGCCGGCGCGCGTATGGAAATGCCGGGCTGCTCGCTGTGCATGGGCAACCAGGCGCAGGTGAAGGAGGGCGCTACCGTGATGTCCACCTCCACTCGCAACTTCCCCAACCGTCTGGGCAAGAACTCCAATGTGTACCTGGGTTCCGCCGAACTGGCCGCGATCTGCTCCCGTCTGGGCCGCATCCCGACCAAGGAGGAATACATGGCCGACATCGGCGTGCTCAATCAGAAGGCAGGCGAAGTTTACCGCTACATGAACTTCAACGAGATCGCCGATTACCAGGAACTGGCGGATACCGTGAAGGTGTAATCAAATCAATGATTTGATTGTCTGAGCCCTGGCGAGGCGTCCGGAGCGTATCATTGAATGCCCCTGGACGTACCCCCAAAAGAATACCCCGCGCAAGCGGGGTATTTTTATTGGATGCAAGCCTGATTCAGCGCAGCGGCATTCGATAAAACACCACTCTCTCCGTCTCCTCGAAACCCAAGCGGGCATGCATGCTTTGTGAGGCGAGATTGTCCAGCGGCGCGTCGGACGCTAGTTCCATGCAGTCGTGTTCCAAGCCCCAGGCCTGCACCGCCGCCACCAATTGCCGGGCGATGCCGTTTCGCCGGCAGGCGGGCAACACGAAAATGCCTTCCAGGAAGGCGACCGGGCTGTTGGCGCAACCATTGACATAGTCGTGCCGGATCGCGGCGTCGGCGAAGCCCACGGCCTGGCCGGCGGCGTCTCGCGCCAGGAAGGCGGCAAGGTGGCCCGACGCGAGAATGGCCTCGCCGTCTTGGTAGTGGCTGGTGGGGGCATGGTGCGGCCAGAGTTGTTGGCGCAGCGCCGCCCAGTCTGGCAGGGCGGCGCGGTCCAGTTTTTGAATCGGCATCGGTATTCCCGTGCCGGCGCGGAGGCGCCGGGAAAAACAAAGGGCCGGCATGGCCGGCCCGCTGTGTGGTCGAAGGCGGCGTGTCAATCGGCTTCGCCGCACAGCTCGCAAGGTTGATCTGTTTCGCCATGGATGGCCAGGATGCCGACATCGCTGGCGCAGTGCTCGCAGAGGGTGAGCAAGGCTTGGGTGTTTTCCAAGGACTCTTGGCTCATGCTGCTCACAACTCGATACTGTTGCATGTCTCAGCCTTTCATTGCTTGGATGGAGCCCGTACCCTAAACCGTTATGGCGCGCGTCGCCATACTCAGATAGGACAGGTCGAGCGCGGCGGCGCGTCATAAGAACCTGTTTACGATCTGCTGCGCGTCGGCGATACGGCGTTGAAACCGTCTTCAAAATGCTCATGTACCACTCGTACATTCCGCTTTCTCAGCCGTTTTCGCCTTGTCTCGCCTTAGCTCGCGAGATCGTAAACACGTTCTAACAGCGTCACGAAGCGCCGCCGAGGTTTATCAGGCGGTGGTCAGCACCACCACCGAGGAAATCACCACCGCCATGCCCACCCAGCCCAGCGGCTTGAGCCGCTGGCCAAAAAAGACGCGGGCGCCGATGGCGGTGCCGATGATGCCCAGCGCGCCCCACAGCGCGTAAGCAACGGCAAGGTCGATGCCCCGCACTGCCTGGCCAAGAAGGGTGAAAGCCACCCAAACCATGGCGATGGCGCCGAAGCCCCAGGCCTTGTTGCGGAAGCCGTTGGACTTTTCCAGCATCAGGTTGGCAGCCACTTCGATCAGGGCCGAGGACACCACGAATAAATAGAATACGGTTTTCATGCGTTTTGCTCCTGGGCTTGTTCATCGGCTTCGCCGGACACCACGCAGGCAATGCCCACCACAGACAGACCCAGTCCGATGATTTCCTGAGTCAGCAAGGTTTCGCCAAACAGATAGACCCCGATCAGCGCCAGGCCGGCCAGGCCCAGGGCTTCCCAGGCGGCGTAAGCCACGCCCACGGAGATGGTGCGGATGGCGAGAGACAGGAAGTAATAGGACAGCGCCAATGCCGCCGCCATCACGCCGTAGCCCCAGTAGCTTTCGGTGCGTGCGGCGTAAGCCATGAAGGACGTGCCTAGAATCTCGGTGCCGATGGCTACCAGCAGAAAAGCCCAGCCCAGCCAGGGGTGGGGAGAAGATTGAGTTTGCATGCTACGCTCCTGTGATTGGAAATCCGGAAGCCACATGCGCTAGAGGCGCAACAACGCTCCGCGAAAAGCGCGGATGACGCCGTCAGCAAAGACAGTCGGTCGCTTAGACCGCCCCGTAAAACCGTTTGGGGCAGAAGGGTTGTTTATCGCATTGAAGCGCAAGATAAGCGCCAAAAATGGCGTGGCGCTTATGGTGGCTGTTTGAAATTTTGAACAAATATAACACATCGCTAATGGATGTTCAATTTAATTGATAGCAAAAACTTTCAAATGCTATTTGCAAGCAGCCAGCCGGACGTTGTAGCGGCGCGCCAGACGGGGCAGCGTGCCGTCGTGGCACAGCGCGTTCAAGGCTTGGTTGAAATCCGCCACCATGCCCGGTTTGACTGACTTTAACGGGAAACCGTAGAGGTAGGTCAGCGGTTGGATGGTGGCCAGCGGGCGGAGGCCGCTCAGCGCTTCGCGGCGGATAATATAGCGAGTAACGTCTTCATTGGCAAAAGCCACCGCGTCCGAGCCGTAACGCATGGCGGCCAATTTTTTTAACACTGTTTCCTGGTTGTTTTCCACTGAAATGTTCATATTGGGCAGGCCGGCAATCAGCTTGTCCAAGGCGTTCTGCGTCACCGACGGGCCGTATACCGCAATGCGGTGGTTTTGCAGATCCTGCGCTTGCTGGTAGCGGAAGGTGGAGCTGGCGGTGGCGAACAGGCCGTAGCTGCTGTTGTACACCGGCGCGCTCAAGGCCAGCGATATCCTGCGCTCCGGCGTGTCCTGGACTGGAAAGATGCCGTCCACCTTGCCTTCCTCTGCCAGCAACAAAGCGCGGCGCCACACCATGGCCTGAACTTCGCAACTCCAGTTCAGCCGCTGGCATACCGCCACCAGCGTGTCCACCATCAGTCCCTGCGGCTGGGGTTTTTCGGTTACTTCGATGAAGGGCGGGAAATCCTGGGTGACGAAGTGCAGGGTGGCCGCGTCGACATGGAGCGGCAACGACAAGGCCAGCGCGGCGCTGCTCAGCAATTTCAGCATGTGCGGGCTTCTCCCCAATGAACGGCGTTGGACCGGCGGCCAGGTTCGGATGCCTTGTTACATTATGGTTGAGTTTTCATGCCGGTTTAACGCTTTATCGGCCGGCCAGGCGCTTCCTTGACGCTGATAGCGGGGAGCCGCCTGGCCGGCGCGACTTGGAACGCGTTTACGATCTTGTGCGGCGGATCGTGAGCAAGTTCTTAATAGCCCATCGTGGCGCCATCCGGGTTGCGCGGGTCGGAATACCCATACAAGCCGCCGTCGCGCAGTTGTATGGTCTGGGTCCGGCCCATGCTGGGCTTGAGCGAGATCTTGTAGCCTTGCTCGCGCAACAGCCGCAGCGTGTCCGGACTCAGGCCTTTTTCCACCCGCAGCTCATCCGGCAGCCACTGGTGGTGAACCCGCGGCGTGGACGCGGCTTCGGCCGGGTTCATGCCGAAATCGATGGCGTTGACGATGGTTTGCAAGGTGGTGGTGATGATGCGCGCGCCGCCAGGGCTGCCGGTCACCAGCCAGGGTTTGCCGTTTTTCAGCACCAGCGTCGGCGACATCGACGACAAGGGCCGCTTGCCGGCCGCCACCGCATTGGCGTCGCCGCCGATCAGGCCGAAGGCGTTGGGCACGCCGGGCTTGACGGAAAAGTCGTCCATCTCGTTATTGAGCAAAATGCCGGTGCCGCCGGCAACGATGCCGCTGCCGAAGTTCAGGTTCAGCGTGTAAGTCACCGCCACCGCGTTGCCTTGCTTGTCCACTATGGAGTAGTGGGTGGTCTGGTCGCTTTCATAGGGCTGCGGCTTGCCGGGCTTGATCTCGGCGGCGGGCCGGGCCTTGACCGGGTCTATCGTCGTCGCCAATTGGTCGGCGTAACGCTTGGAGGTCAGCCCGGCCTGCGGCACTTTGACGAAGGCCGGGTCGCCCAGGTATTCCGAGCGGTCGGCGTAGGCTAGTTTCATCGCCTCGGCCAGATAGTGGATGGTTTGCGCGCTGTTGGGGCCGTAATCGGCCAGCGGATAGCGTTCCAGCAGGTTCAGGATCTGGACTATGTGGATGCCGCCGGAGCTGGGGGGCGGCATGGACACCACTTGGTAGCCGCGGTAGCTGCCGTTGACCGGCGCGCGCTCCTCCACCTTGTAGCCGGCGAGGTCAGCCTTGTTGATCAGGCCGCCGTGGCGCGCCATCTCCGCCACGATCTTGTCGGCGATGCTGCCCTGATAAAAGGCTTTCGGCCCTTGTTGCGCGATCAGGCGCAGAGATTGTCCCAAATCGCGCTGCACCAGTTTTTCGCCGGCGCGCAGCGGGCGGCCGTCGCGGAAAAACACCGCGCGGCTGCTGTCCCATCGGCCCAGATTGTCTTTTTCCACCTCCAGCATTTCCGCCAGCGTCTGCGACACCGCGAAGCCTTGCTCCGCCAGCTTCACCGCCGGCGCGATCACCTTGGCCAGCGGCAGGGTGCCCCAGCGCTGCTGGGCGTGGGCCAGGCCGGCCACGGTGCCGGGCACGCCCACCGCCAGGTGGGTGTACAGAGAGCGGCCGTCAACCACCTTGCCCTGAGCGTCCAGATACATGTCGCGGCCGGCCTTGGCCGGCGCGATCTCGCGGAAATCCAGCGCGATATTGCGGCCGCTCTTGGCGTCGTGCAGCACCATGAAGCCGCCGCCGCCCAGGTTGCCGGCGTTGGGCAGCGTCACCGCCAGCGCAAAGCCCACGGCCACCGCGGCGTCTACCGCATTGCCGCCCTGGCGCAGAATGTCCAGCCCCACTTGGGTGGCCAGGCCTTGCTCGGTGGCCACCATGCCGTTGCGAGCGTAGACCGGGTGGAAAACATCGTAGTCGTAATCGTATTTGACCTGCGGCGCCGCCGGCGGGCTCAGCGCCAGGGCCGGGGCGTTGAAGCCCAGGCTCAGGCTTAAGGCCAGCGCGCTTAGCAGCAGTCTTGGGCGGGTACGGAATGGCGTCATGGTGATTCTCCTTTGTTGTTTGCGTTTTATGAATGTTGTGATTGCGAGAACATTCTACGGTGCCGGCGCAAGTCGCAAAAGCCTGATTTTCCATGCCAAATGATTTGAAAATTCCAAGGAACCACGCCTATAAAGAATCGAGTTTCATAAGTGACGAACCTAGGGGGCTACCATGAGCATATCCCAACGCTTGCTGCTGACCTTGGCGGTTGCCTTGCTCGGCTTGTTCATTGTCGGCGGCTTCGGGCTGCTCCAACTGCACCGCGCCAACGAACGCTTCGATTATCTGCAAACCAACTCTTTTCCCAGCATCCAAACGCTGGATCAGGCGCTGCAAGCGCAAACCGATATGCGGGTGCTGACCTATCGCCACGGCATCACTGAAGACGCCAAGGTCAAGGCCGACATAGAAGCCAACATTGCGCAGCTGGACAAGCAGATGGACACGGCGCTGGATCATTACCAGAAAAACCTAGTGTCCGACGACGAGGACCGGCGGCTGATAGAAAAGGACCGTGCGGATATCCATGTCTACCGCCAGCAGCGCGACGCCGTGTTCAAGATTTCGCGCGAGCAGTCGCCGGAAACCACCCGCAAGGAACTGGTGAACGGGCCGCTGCTGCCCGTGGCCAAGGCCGTGGTCAAGGACATCAAGGACCACATCGACTACAACTACAAGCTGGCCAAGCAACTGTCCGCGGACAACGCCGTGGCCTACGAGCAGGCCTTCGTCTCCTCGCTGGTCGCCATCGTGGCCGCCTTGATCCTCAGCGGTGCGCTGGGCATCGCCTTGTTCCGCAGCATCCGCAGCAGCCTCAACCAGATAGGCGAAACCCTGGATCAGGTCAGCGCCAGCAAGGACTTCCGCCTACGCGCACAGGTCTTGCGCAAGGATGAGATCGGCCGCACCGCCGCGGCGTTCAACCGCTTGCTGGAAGACCTGCAACACAGCTTCCGGGGCATACGCGACAACATTTCCGAGATAGACAAAGCCACCTCCGGCCTGGCGGCCAACACCAATCAGATTGCGCGCAGCTCGGAAGTGCAGAGCGAATCCGCCGGGGCCATGGCGGCGGCGGTGGAGCAGATGACGGTGAGCATCAACCATGTGGCCAGCAACGCGGTGGAGGCGCGCACCCAGGCGCAGCAGGCGGGCAGCATGGCCAACGAGGGCGGGCAGGTGATTTCCGCCACCGTGCTCGGCATTTCCGAGGTGGCGGGCGCAATCAGCGACGCCTCCCATCGCATTGGGCAATTGAAGGAGGACAGCGCCACCATCGCCTCGGTCATGGGGGTAATCAAGGATATTGCCGATCAGACCAACCTCTTGGCCCTGAACGCGGCGATCGAAGCCGCGCGCGCCGGCGAAACCGGCCGAGGCTTCGCGGTGGTGGCGGACGAAGTGCGAAAACTGGCCGAGCGCACCGCCAGCTCCACCACGGAAATCGGCGCGATCATCAACAAGATGCAAAGCAGCACGATGGAAGCGGTGCAAAGCATGGAAAAAGTGGTGGAGCAGGTGCATCAGGAAACCGACAACGCCCGCGAAGCCAGCAGCGTGATAGAGAAGATCCAGGACAGCAGCGGCCAGGCGATGGAGCTGGTCAAGGACATCTCCGGCAGCATCAACGAGCAAAGCAGCGCCAGCAATACCATTGCCCAGAAAGTGGAGCAGATCGCTCAGATGGCGGAAGAAAACGCGTCCGCCTCCAGCGCCTCGGCGGATGCGGCGGAGCAATTGCAACAGCAGGCCAAAAATATCCTGGACACCGTGACCCAATATCAAGTGTAAAGCCACGCCTTTGCTGATTTTGTATGTTTAGTGGATATTCTTATTTAGTACTTTATTCTGTTTTCTCGCTATGTCTATAACAAAGCCACATGCGGCATCGGGTGAAGAAACGGAGAATAAGGATGAATATCTCACAGCGGCTTATGCTGACCTTGATGGTGGCCATGCTGGCCTTGATCGGCGTCGGTAGTTATGGCTTGTGGCAATTGCACAGCGCTAATGAGCGGTTTGATTATCTGAAGGTCAATACCTTCCCCAGTATCAAGGCGTTGGATCAGGGCTTGCAAGCCTTGACCAATATGCGCGTTGCCGCATATCGCCACGGCATCGCCGTCGACGCCAAACGCAAGGCGGAGGCCGAAGCGCAGATCACCGAAAGCGATAAAGCGCTGGATCAGGTGCTGGCCGTTTATGAAAAAGACCTGCTGTCCAATGACGCGGACCGCAAGCTGTTGCAACAGGATCGTGCGGATCTGCAAACCTACCGTAATAATCGAGAGAGCTTTTTGCAAGCTTCACGCGAGCATCCAGGCGCGGAGGCGCAAGCGATGCTGGTGGCCGGGCCGCTCCCGGACTCCGCCAAGGCGCTGGCCAAGGACCTCAACGACCATATCGACTTCAACTACGCATTGGCTGATAGTCTTTCAAAAGACAATGCCGCCGCTTACAGCATGGCCTTCGGCAGCTCAGTCGCGGTGATCGCGGCCTGTTTGTTACTGAGCGGAGGCCTGGGCTGGCTCCTGTTCAGCCATATCCGTCTGAGCCTGCATCAGATTCGCTCCACCATGTTCAATGTGAACCAGCAAAAAGACTTCACCTTGCGGGCGCCGGTGGGGCGCATGGACGAGGTGGGAGAAACCGCGTCCGCCTTCAACCAATTGTTGGAGAATCTGCAACGCAGCTTTCGTGACATTCGCGACAGCATCGGCGCCATTGACGGCGCGATGTCCGGCCTGGCCAACAACACCCATGAGATTGCTCGCAGTTCGGAGATGCAAAGCGAATCCGCCGCCGCGATGGCGGCGGCAGTGGAGCAGATGACGGTGAGTATCAACCATGTTGCCTCTAGTGCCCAGGAGGCACGGGGTCAGTCGCAGCAGGCCGGCGAGATGGCGACTGAAGGCGGCCAAGTGATCTCCGCCACCGTGCGCGGCATCACCGAGGTGGCCGGCGCGATCACCGACGCCGCGCAGCGCATTGGACAATTGAAAGAAGACAGCGCCACTATCGCCTCGGTGATGGGGGTGATCAAGGACATCGCGGATCAAACCAATCTACTGGCCTTGAACGCGGCAATCGAAGCGGCGCGCGCCGGCGAGATGGGACGCGGCTTCGCCGTGGTGGCGGACGAAGTGCGCAAGCTGGCGGAACGCACCGCCAGTTCCACCACTGAAATTGCCGCCATCATCAACAAGATGCAGGGCAGCACGATGGAAGCGGTACAAAGCATGGAAAAAGTGGTGGAGCAGGTGCATCAGGAAACCGCCAACACCCGCGCCGCCAATGACGCCATAGACCAGATACGGAACAGCAGCGGCAAGGCGATGGAATTGGTGCGCGACATTTCCAACAGCATCGCGGAGCAGAGCGTGGCCAGCAACACCATTGCCCAGCGCGTGGAGCAGATCGCCCAGATGGCGGAGGAAAACTCTTCGGCATCCAGCGGCTCTGCGGACGCCGCCGGGCAGTTGAGCCAGCAAGCGCGGGTGATTTTGCAGACGGTGTCGGCTTATCAGGTCTAAAGATGCAGAAGTTCCGATTTGATCGGACACTCAGGCCTTGCTCGCGAGATCGTAAAGACATTCCAAGGGCGGCGCGGCGGAAACGCCGGCGCCGCCCTTGGACGAAGCCGCAGGCTTATTCAAGGCCTTGGCAGTGTTGCGCTTAAGGCTTATTCGGCTTGCTGCTTTTCGGCCTTGTCCCGCTTGGCGCGTTTTTGTTCCTTCTTCTTGGCCGGCTTGTCGGTCATCGGGTGCTTCAGCACCTTGGCGGCCAGCTTTCTAGCCGATTTAGTGGCCTTCTTCTGCCCGCGTACCTTGTCCGCCAACGCCGCCAGTTTTTTTGCGGCGCGTTTGATTTTGGCCATTCAGACTCTCCTTTACGGATTGATGAATCGAACCCCCATGGTACGGCCTGGCGGAGAATAAACACCGGACCTTTCAGGTCGTTGACAGTGGGAGGATGAACGCGAATGCAGTTAGAGCCTGTGCAATCTCCGCTGCGCTTCAGCGGTACGTTCCTAGGAGCGTGGAAAATCTGGGGAGGGGCAGGTGGAAATGGCAAGCATTTCGGCTGAGCGAGTCACCCGCCTGTGGTTTTTATCCGGCACCAAGAGGGAGGGTGAATGGATCAAACAGGTGACTCGCGCAGCCGCCTTGCTTGTGCTTTCCAGCAAGGATTGCAGGCTTTTTACCATAGATTGCCCACGCCAGCTATTGTCACATTCCCCATTGTGGCGCGGCTGAGCGGCCCGGACAAGGAAAGTCCGGGCGCTAAGCGCTTGTTTACGTTCCGCTGCGCGTCGGCGGGGTTGTTGAGACAAGGGCGTTGAAAACGGCTTCGAAATTCTCATTTACCGCCTATTCATCCGGATGTCTCCGCCGTTTTCGCCTGCGCTCGCTAGAGCGTAAACACGTTCGAGGGCCGTTGGGCTTGCGCCTCCGCGTCGCTCTCGTGCATGTGGATGCTGACGGCGATCAGCACTTCCAGATGATCGAAGAAACCGGCCCAAGCGCCGCGTTGCGGGCTGAAATCGAACAAGTTCATATCATGGGCGATGCGGGAGAGCAGGCCGTGGCCGGCGTGGTCCGGGTGTTGGCGGAAGAGCTGAACCAGCGCTTGGCCATGGCGTTCGCCCAGCGCGTAGGCCTCCGAAAAGTCCCGGCACAGAGGCACACGCCAGTAATGCGGATGGCTGCGGTCCGGCGAGGGGCCGACAAAGGGCAGTTTGGCTTCGCGGGCCTCCAGCAGGCGGTAGAAGGCGCGCAGTTCTTCTTTGGATTTACTCATGGCGGGCCTCCTGGTTGAAACAGGCAAGCGCCGATGCGGGGGAAGACGGGGAAACGGAGCGGGATACGCGGCTAATGAATGTCGACATTGCTACCTCCTCAAGCGGATGCCGGCCTGGCCGCGGGGCGCGGCTAGGCGGGCGCATGACAAGGTTGGACTACCGGACGCTATCCCAAAACCGGCGCACCGCGAGGTGCCCTCGCCACGGCCCGCCCGAATGGGCAAAGCAATAGCGAGACAGAGCGCGGGGAGGCCGCGGTCTGCCGGGATACCGTATATCGGGAGTCCAAGCCCGAACGCCGCAATTGCAGCGGCGCGGGGCTATTGTTGGCGAGGCGGGTGTTGGCTGTCAATGCAGGGACGGCAAGGATGAAAAAAAACCGCCCCGCGGACCAGGCCGGCGGGGCGGGGGATGAAGCCGTTGAGTCGCTGGCTTAGAGCTTGAAGGCCAGCGTGGTCTGCTGCAGCCGCTCCGCCACCACCGCCAGTTCGCGGGTGGCTTGAGAGAACACATCCACTGCAATGCCGTTTTCCTTGGACATCTGGGCGATGGCTTCCACGCGGGTGGCCAGTTCGGTGCTGGCCTGACGCTGTTCCTGCATCGCCATGGCGATGTCGCTGATGGCGCCTACCACGCCTTCCGCGCTTTCTTCCACCGAGCTGATGGTGGTGGATACGTGTTCCGAGGATTCCACTACTTGGCTGACGATGTGGCGGCTGCTGCGCATGCTGTCCACCGCCTCCTTGGCCCCGGCCTGGATCTTGGCGATCATCTGGGTGATTTCGGTGGCGGAGCCGGTGGTGCGCTCGGCCAGCTTGCGCACTTCGTCGGCCACCACGGCGAAACCGCGGCCCTGTTCGCCAGCGCGCGCGGCCTCAATGGCGGCGTTGAGCGCCAGCAGGTTGGTCTGATCGGCCACTTCCTTGATGACGGTGGCGATGCTGCTGATCATCTGCGCCTGCTCGGACAAGGATTCCAGGTTGTTGGCGGAGGCGGCCACGCTGTCGTTGACCTTGCGCACCTGATGGGTGGAGTCCTGAACTTCTTTGTTGCCTATCTTGGCCTGGCTGCCGGCTGCGCTGGCTTGGGAGTCCGCCAGCGAGGCATTGTTGGAGCATTGGTCGATGCTGACGGTCAGTTCTTCGATCGACGCGGCGGCGCTGGAGGTGGCGTTGACCTGCTGGCCGATGCTGGCGCTGACTTGTTCGGTGGAGGCGGCCAGTTCCTCGGCGGTGGCGGCCACGCTGGAGGCGGAGTTGATGATGTCGCCCACGGTGACGCGCAGTTTTTTCTGGGTGTCGGACAGCGATTGCATCATCTGGGCCACTTCGTCCTTGCCCTGTACTTCGATCTCGCCGGTCAGGTCGCCGCTGCCCAGCTGGAACAGCGCCGCCATGCCTTTTTTCAGGCTGCCGACGATGCCGTTTTGAATCATCACGCCCAAGGCCAGCAGCACGATCACGGCGGCGGCTAGTACGACCATGACGGTGTTGCGCGCGCGTTCATATTTGGCCGCGGCGTCTTTCAAGGCCTGGTCGGCCACTTTGATGTTGATGTCGACGATCTGGCTCATGATGTCGTCGGCAATCTGGAATTTGGGCCGGCATTCGGTACGCATCACTTCCAGCGCCTTCTTGTTATTGACGCCGTCGCCGGTATCGGCGTAACTGAGGTCGCGCGCTTTTTTACAGGCTTCCTCCATGGCCGGCCAGGCGGCGTCAAAACGTTTGAGCGCTTCTACTTCCGGCGGGGTGAGTACGGTTTTGCGATAGAGGTCCATCAGCCGGTTCATTTCCGCCAAGAATTTGGCGCGGTTGGCCGAGCCTTGGTCCTTGCGCTTTTTGTCGGGTTCGGAGATGAAGCGATAGTCGGAGCGGCTGATGTAGATGGCGTTCTGGTTGGCCACCGCCACCCAGTAGACGGACATCAATAAATTGTCGTGCATATCGGCAGTGAGGTCGTTCATATCCGACGTGCTTCTGACGCCCACTCCCCCAATAATCACGCTGGCCAGCACGCCAAGCACGATCAGCCCAAAGATCTTGACCTTGATGCTGAACTGCGCAAGAAAGTTTCCCATCGCTCGCTCCCTAAACTTCCGCCGATAACCACACATTGTTTTCTAGCTACTGTTATAAGTGTGTAGTGCAGCTGTATTCATCTTGCAATGCTGGATGTTGGATATTTTGCAGTCATGCAATACGTATTAGGAGAATGATTTTCAGTTACAGGCATCCGCGGGCGTGAAGATTGAAATTACGCCGTCAGCGCTTATCTTTGAAACTGAGGCGGCGGACAATGGCGCGGGGAACGGGGCTTGCGGCCGGTGGTCTGAGTTAGCTTATTCACGATCTGCTGCGCTGCGGCGATACGGCGTTAAAAACAAGCTCAAAATGCTCATGTACCACGTGTACATTCCGCTTTTTCGCTCGTTTTCGCCTTGTCTCGCTCTGGCTCGCGAGATCGTGAACAGACTCTTAAGAAGCGGCGGGCCGAGCGTCCGCCCGATAAAGAAGCATATCGTATGAAAGCCATTACCGTAGCCACTTACAACATCCACAAGGGCATGTCGCCGCTGAACCGCCATGTGCGGCTGGGCGATATGGCTTCCGCGCTGGAGTCCATAGACGCCGATGTGCTGTTCTTGCAGGAGGTGCAAGGCAAGAACATTGAGCGCGCCTTGCAGCACGCCAGCTGGCCCAAGCTGCCGCAGCATCATTTCCTGGCGCGCCGGCTGGATCACAAGGCGGCTTACGGCCTGAACGCGGCGTATGAGCACGGCCATCACGGCAATGCCCTGCTGACGCGTTTCCCCATCAATACCTGGTGCAACCGCGATATTTCGGTCAACCGCTTCGAAAGCCGCGGCCTGCTGCATTGCCAACTGACGCCTGCGGGTTGGAAGCGGCCGGTGGTGACGCTGTGCGGCCATTTCAATTTGCTGGCGCGAGACCGGCGCAAGCAGTTCCTGGACCTGGCGCGTTATGTGCGCGAGAACGTGCCGGAGGATGCGCCGCTGATTTTGGCCGGCGATTTCAACGATTGGCGTGAGGAAGCCTCCGACCACCTGATGGACAGCTTGGGCTTGGTGGAGGTGTTCGATCAGTTGTTTGGCCGCCATGCGCGCAGCTTTCCGGCGCGGATGCCGATGCTGCCCTTGGACCGGATTTATGTGCGCGGGCTGAAGCCCTTGGGGGCGGAGGTGCTGAAGGGCGCGCCGTGGTCGCGCTTGTCCGATCATTTGCCGCTGTCCGCCAGCCTGGTACCGGTTTGATCATCGGCTCACGATCTGCCGCGCGTCCAGAGACGATATCCAACAAGAAGGGCTCCGCATTGCGGAGCCCTGTTGCTTTGCGTAGGGCCGGGTTCAAAGGTGGAAGCGTTCCACTACGTTTTTGAGCTTGCTGGCGTGGTCGTTCAGTTCGCTGAGGGTGGCGCTGGCGCCTTGGGCCACTTCCGAGGTGCTGCGGGTCATGCCGTTGATGTGTTCGGTGGTGTGGGCGATGTTGCCGACGGCGGTGGATTGCTCGCGGGTGGCGTGGGTGATCTGGGTAAAGGTATCCACCACTTGCCGCATCAGGCCGCCGATGTTTTCGATCTCGCTGGCCGCGCCCTGGGCCAGGTCCACGCTCTGGTCCACGGTGGTGCGGGCCTGCTGCATGCTGGCGACGGTGCCGGCGGTTTGCTGGCGCATGCCTTGGGTCATATTGGTGATTTCGGTGGTGGCCTGGGCGGTGCGTTCGGCCAGCTTGCGCACTTCGTCCGCCACCACGGCGAAGCCGCGGCCCATTTCCCCGGCGCGTGCGGCTTCGATGGCGGCGTTGAGCGCCAGCAGGTTGGTTTGATCGGCGATGTCTTTGATCACGTTGACGATGGAGCTGATTTCCTCGGAGCGGTTGCCCAGCGAATGCAGGGTGTCGCTGAGGGTGGACATGGCCTGGGAGAGTTTGCCCACTTCGGCGGACACTTGGTGTACGGCCTGGCGCCCGCGTTCGGCGCTGCTGTTGGCCTGGGAGATGATGGCGTTGGCGTCGGCGGTGGTGTCGGCCACATGGGTGACGCTGACGGTGATCTGCTCAATGGTGGCGGCGCTGGAGCTGATGGCTTGGTTGACCTGGTCCGCGTCTTCGCTGATCCGGCTGGTGGTTTGGTGAAGAGAGCCGACGGCGCTGACTAGTTCCCCGGCGTTGTTGTTGACTTCGCCTATCAGCCGGCGCAGCCGCTGGTTCATGACGCCGATTTGCCCCAGCGCGCTGGCTTCCGGCGCTTTGGGCACATCCACCGCCAGGTTGCCGGAGGCGATTTCTTGCAGCACGCCTTCGATATCGGTGACGGAGCCGCCCAGCTGGGTATGGATCTGGCGGCGGCCCAGCAGGATCAGCAGCAGGATTTCGCCCACCAGCAGCACGATGGCGGTGAGGAACTGCAGCTGGGCGTTGGACAGCCTGTCCTTGGCCTGCGCCAGCGCGGCGTTGGTGCGTTGATCCAGCAGCACGAAGAAGTCGTCGATGGGCTTCATGATCTGGGCTTTGAACTGGTGGTATTCCTTGCTGTGCACCAGTTTGCGCGCCAGTTCCATGTCCGGCTGACCGCTGACGGTGTATTGGCCCTGGGCGTCGGCGAACTTGCCTTTGACCGCGTTCATCGCCCGCACTTCCAGTTTGACCAGGCCGTCGGAGTTGGCTTGAGCTTCTTTGAGCTTGGCGAACTCGGCGTCGGTGAAACCGGCTTGTTGCATCAGGGTTTGCAAGGGCACGGTTTCGCTGTCCGGCCGGGGTTTTTCCTGGCCGGCGGCGACGAAGTCCCAGTAAATGCGGTTGTACTCCTGCGGGCGCGGCGCCTTGCCGTTGCGGATGTCCAGCACGCGGTTGTATTGCTGCTCATAGCCGGGGTCGCCGGTGACGACGTAGGTGCGGCCCAGCCGGGTGAGGTCGTCCGAGCTTTGTCGCAGCTCGGAGGCCAGCAGGTAGGAGTGGTAGCGGCTTTCGCTGGCGGCGCTCATCACGTCCACCGCCTGGCGCATGGAAACGAAGGTGTAGATCACGCCGATGAAGGTGAGCGCGATGAGAAGCAGCAGGCCGGTGATGGCCTGGTTGGCGCGTAGGTTTTTCATGTGGAGATGTCCTCACAGTGCAGCTGAACGATGTGGTGGTGGCCGGTCAATGTCGGGGTCCATGGCCCGCGTGGACGCGGCCGGCGGCGCTGGTTTCTCCTCCTTGGGGAGCGGGGGCGGCGGCGTGGAAGCGCCGCATCTGGGCGTGCACTTGGTCCGCATGGCCGCGGCTATCCGCCGAGATGGCGGCGAGTTCTTCCACCAGGCTGGCGTTTTGCTGGGTGGCGGCGCTCAGTTGCTGGATGGTGGCGTTGATTTGGCCTACGCCTTGCGCTTGCTCATTGGCGGCGATGGCGATTTCCCGGATCAGGCTGGCGGTTTTGCCGCTGGAGGCGACGATGGCGGCGAGTTGCGCGCCGGCCTGGCCGGCAAGCTGGACTCCGCTGGCGGTCATGCCGCTGATTTCCCGGGCGGCCACCTGGCTGCGCTCCGCCAGCTTGCGCACTTCCTGGGCCACGACGGTGAAGCCGTTGCCTTGCGCGCCGGCGCGGGCGGCTTCGATGGCGGCGTTGAGCGCCAGCAGGTTGGTTTGATAGGCGATGTCGTCGATCACCGAGATGTGCTCGGCGATGCGCTCCATGCTGCGCACGGTGTGGTCGACGATTTCGCCGCCCTGGCGCGCGTCGTCCGCGGCCTGGGCCGCCATGGTTTCCGTGAGCGTGGCGTTGTGGCTGCTTTGGTTGATGGCGGAGGAGATCTGTTCCAGCGAGCAAGCGGCCTCGGCCAGACCGGCCGCCTGTTCGCTGGTATTGAGGGAGAGTTGCTGGGAGCTGTGGCTGATCTGAGCCGACATCATCGACAGATGGCCGGCGCCGCGCTGGGAGTCCGCTATCGCACGGCTCAGCGTGGTGACGGTCTGGAGTATGGCCTCCGCCAAGCTGTCCGCCGGGTAGCCGCCCGGCGGAGCGGCGGCGGCTAGATCGCCGGCGGCCACCGCCCGCATCAGTTGGGTGACGCGCAGCGGTTCGTCGCCCAGCATGGCGAACAGGCGGCGGTAGATGGTCCAGAACATGAGCAGGCCCAGCGCGCAGCAGGCCAGCATCAGCCCGATGACGATGGCCAGCCATAAGCCGGCCTGGGTTTGAGCCTGGGAGACGGCCTGGTTGGTGCGCTGCTCCATCAACTGATAGAACGCGTCCACCGGCTGCATGATGGCGGCCTTGTCCTGATGGTATTGACGGTCGTGCAGGATGCGCCGGGCCAGCTCGGGATCGGGCGGCCCTTGCCGGGAGAAGCCGCCCTGGCCGTCGGCGAAGCGGCCCTTCATCGCGTTCATGGCCACGGTTTCGGTGTTCACCAACCGGTCGGAATTGGCCTGAGCTTCCTTGAGTTTGGCGAATTCGGCGTCGGTGAAGCCGGCCTGCCGCATCAGTTGTTGCAGCGGGACGGCTTGGCCGTCCGGTTGCGGCTTGTTGTCGTCAGCGGCCATGAAGTCCCAATAAATGCGGTTGTAGTGCTGAGGGCGCGGTAGTTGGCCGTTGCGGATGGCCAGCACGGCCCAGTATTGCCGTTCATAGCGCGGGTCCGCGGTTTCCGCGTAGGTGCGAACCAGACGGGTGAGATCGTCCGAGCTTTGCCGCAGCTCGTTGGCGAGGAGATAGCTTTGATTGCGTTGCGATTCCGCTTGGGCTTGCAGGCCCAATTCATGCCGCAGGCGCAGGGTGCAGAGCAGGAGCAGCAGCAAGAGCAGGGCGAAGACGCCGGCGCTGGCTGTCAGCAGGGATTTGATGCTCAGTTTCATAGGCCTCCCGCCATGCTGCATTTGCCGTGTCCGCGCCGCCGCGCGCCAGGCCTGGTTACTGTTTTTTATAAAACAATCTGTTTCTTGACTACTTTTAGTGTTGACACTTAAGTAAAAACATTGAGTTAACACCCGCTTGGCGTTTGGTCTGGGGGCGGAATGACCTTGCATGTCGAAATCGGCGAGGGTTGGGCCAAGGCCAGCCTGAGCGGCGAATTGAGCATTTACACGGCGGAGCAGCTGAAAAGCGATCTGTTGCCGTTGCTGGCGCACGAGGCGGTGTCGCTGAGCTTTGCCGGGGTGACGGAAGTGGACGGCTGCGCCTTGCAGTTGCTGCTGGCGTTTGGGCGGCAGCTGAGGCAACTGGAGCTGCTGGCGGACAACCCCTTGGTCAGCGAGGCGTTTCAGTTGCTGGGCGTGGCCTTGGCCGCGCCGCCGGCGGGAGGCGAGGATGGACTGGAGTAAGGCCAGGGCGATTTTCCTGGAGGAATCCCGCGAGCTGTGCGACGCGCTGGAAGGCGCGCTGCTGGACCCGGCGGCGTTTCCCGCCGACGCCGAAACCTTCAACCTGCTGCTGCGCACCGCGCACACCATCAAGGGTTCCGCCGGCACTTTCGGTTTCGACGCGCTGGTGGCTTTCGCCCATGCGATGGAGAGCGTGCTGGAACGGCTGCGTCGCGGCAAGCTTGCGTTGGGCGAGGACTTGGTCAGCCTGCTATTGAGCTGCAACGATCATTTACGACGAATGCTGGAGGCGGTGGAGGCCTCCGCGCTGGATGCGGAACCGGTTTGGCCGGACGGGGCCCCGCTGCTACAGCGTTTGCAATTGTTCTTGTTGGACGGGGCGGCCTGCGCGGTGGCAGGCGAAGACGCGCTGGACGCCGCCGCCACGCCGCTATGGCAATTGTCGCTGCGTTTTTATCCCGATTTGTTCCGAGACGGCTTTGATCCGCTGTCCTGTCTGCGCTTTCTCAGCCAGTTGGGCGCGCTGCGCGAGGTGGAGTTGGTCTGGCCGCCGCTGCCGGCCTTCGCCGAGTTGGAGCCGACGGATTGTTTCATCGGCCTGGAGTTGAGCCTGGAGTCCAAGGCCAGCCTTGAGCAGGTTTGCGATGCTTTCGAGTTTGTGGCCGAGGGCAGCTTGCTGGGCATTCTGCCGCCTCACGCGCCGCTGGCGGCGTTCCGCTCGCTGGCGGAGCGCTTGGGCGATTCGATAGAGCCGCAGCTGTCGCGCTGGATGGCGCGAGGGGCCTTGACGGCGGCGGAGGCGGAGTGGGTGCGCGAGGCGCCCTGGCTGGCGCGGCCGGAGAGCGAGGCGCGCGGCGAACCAGGAGCGGCGGCGGGCAGGGCGGGCCGCGGCGACAGTCACTATATCCGGGTGGAGGCCGGCAAGCTTGACCGGCTGATCAACCGGGTGGGCGAGCTGGTAATCGCGTCCGCCGGCACCAAGCTGATTGCGCAGAGCCGCTGCGACGCCGAGCTGTTGGAGTCCGTGGCCATCATCAACACGCTGGTGGAAAGCATACGCGACGACGCGCTGACTTTGCGCATGGTGCCGGTGGATGAGGTGTTCTGCCGTTTCCCGCGCATGGTGCGGGAGGTGTCGCGGCAATTGGGTAAATCCATACAGCTGACGATTCAAGGCGCGGACACCGAGATCGACAAATCCATGGTGGAACGCTTGACCGATCCGCTGATGCACTTGGTTCGCAACGCGGTGGATCATGGGCTGGAGACGGCGGCGGAGCGGCGGGAGGCGGGCAAGCCAGAAACGGGGAAGGTGACGTTGAACGCTTTTCACGACGCCGGTTCGGTGGTGGTGGAGATTCAGGACGACGGCCGCGGCATAGACCGCGGCAAGGTGCTGGCCAAGGCGCTGGAGCGTGGTTTGCTGAGCGAGGGCCGCCAGTTGAGCGAGCAGGAAACCCTGCAGCTGATTTTCCTGCCCGGCTTTTCCACCGCACACGCTTTGAGCGATCTGTCCGGCCGCGGCATGGGTCTGGACGTGGTGAAGCGCAATATCGAGCTCTTGCGCGGCGAGATCGAAATCTTTTCCCTGCCGGGCCAGGGTACGACGTTCCGGCTGCGGCTGCCTCTGACGCTGGCCATCATCGATGGCTTCCGGGTGGAGGTGAACGATTCGTCGCTGGTGATGCCGCTGGACATGATGATCGAGTGCGTGGACATGCCGGAGGAGGCCATGCGGCAGAACGCGCGTCAGATCAATGTGCGCGGCGATTGGCTGCCGTTCGTGTCCTTGCGCGAGCTGTTCAATCTGCCGCCGGCCGCGCAGCCGGAGTACGTGGTGATTGTGCATTACGGGGAAAACCGCGCCGGCGTGGTGGTGGACCGTTTGATGGGAGAAGTGCAGGCGGTGATCAAACCCTTGGGCGAGATTTTCCGATCGCTGCGCGGCATCAGCGGCTCCACTATTCTGGGCAACGGCAAGCCGGCGCTAGTGTTGGATATTCCACAGTTGATTCACCACGCCTGCCGCCGTGAGCGGAGGCGGATTCGCCAATCCAGCGAGGCTCAGGCGAACGATGTCATTTAGCGCGCCTGTGCGCGCCGGGAGGTAGCCATGCAGTGGTTTCACAATGCGCAGGTCAAGACCAAGCTGGGTCTTTCGTTTGGCGTGGTGCTGTGCTTTTTGCTGGCGCTGGGCTTTGTCAGTTACTCCGCCACCGAGCGCATCACCGCGGTGATGGTGAATCTGTTCGATAATCAGCTGACGCCGATAAAGGATATCGGCAACGCGGCGCGCTACGCCATGGCGAGCAACCGCTCTTTGTACCGCTATATCGCCGAGAGCGACACTAAAATGATGGACGCGGTGGACCTGGAGATGGCGGGCTTTGACAAGAGCATGAACGCCAGCCTGGACACTTACCGCAAGACGGACCTGACGCCGCCGGAGGTGGACGCGCTGCGTCGCTTCGACGCCGCCTGGGCCCTTTATCAGCCTTACGCCACCGAAGTGAAACGCTTGTCCTACACCGACCGCGGCGACGGCGAGAACAACAAGCTGGCGCTGAAGCTGATGGCGGAGAAGGGCTGGCCAGCCTTTCAGGCCGTAGACGCGGTGCTGACCGAACTGGTGAACCTGAACGCCAAGCTGGCCGACAACTCGTTGGTGGAAACCAAGGTCATCAGCACGGACGCTTTGCGGATGTTGGTGGGCATCGCGGTGGCGGCGATATTGTTGAGCATCGCGTTGGGGGTGATGGTGACGCGCAGCCTGCTCAAGCAACTGGGCGGGGACCCGTCCTATACGGTGCAGGTGGTGAGCCGGGTGGCGGCAGGGGATTTGTCCGTGCCGGTGAAGCTGCATCCGGACGATAACTCCAGCCTGTTGTATTCGATCAAGTCCATGGCGCACCGTTTGTCAGAGACGCTGTCCGAGGTCAGCGCGATGTCGGAGGCGATAGGCTCGGCGTCCGAGGAGGTGTCGTCCACCGCCAATTCCCTGGCGCAAACCTCGTCCGAGCTGTCGTCCAGCATTGAGCAGACCAGCGCCTCGGTGGAGGAGATGGCGGCCACGGTGACGCAGAACGCGGACAATGCGCGCGTAACCGAGGGCATTGCGTCCAAGTCCGCGTCCAGCGCAACTCAGGGCGGCAGCGCGGTCAGCGATATGGTGCACGCGATGAAGGAGATCGCGTCGCGGATCACGGTGATCAACGATATCGCCAACAAGACGGATTTGTTGGCCATCAACGCGGCGATCGAGGCGGCGCGCGCCGGCGAGCACGGCAAAGGTTTTGCCACGGTGGCGGTGGAGGTGAGAAAGCTGGCGGAGCGCAGCCAGGTGGCGGCCAGGGAGATAGGCGATCTGGCCAGCCGTTCCGTGAGCGTGGCCGAGAAGGCCGGCACGCTATTGCAAGAGATGCTGCCCGGCATAGATCAGACCGCCAGCCTGGTGCAGGAGATTTCCGCCGCCTCGCGCGAGCAGCGCTCCGGCATTGATCAGATCAACAGCGCGGTGACGCAGATCAGCAGCGGCATGCAGTCCTCGGCCACTTCGGCCGAGGAGCTAAGCTCCACCTCCGAGGAGTTGAGCTCCGCGGCGATGCAGTTGCAGGAGCTGATGCAGCAGTTCAAGCTGCGCAATACCCGCGGACGCAAGTCCCGCATGGTGCACATAGGGCACTTGCACGCCGGCAAGGCCGCGCCGCCGCCGCCGATGGAAGACGATGACGACATGGACCTGAGCGTGGACGAGGACAAGTTCTCCAAGTATTGAGAGGAGCGCGGCGATGAGAAACAGCGAACAGCCGGCCGGCCAGGACGGTGGCGGCCAGAAATTCCATTGCGTCACTTTCATTCTGGGCGAGGATTTGTTCGGCATTCAGATCAACTTCATCCGGGAGATCATCGAGTTCGACGGCATCACCGAGGTGCCGATGATGCCCAATTTCGTGCGCGGCATCATCAATCTGCGCGGCGCGGTGGTGCCGGTGATCGATTTGTCGGTGCGCTTCGGCCGCGGCCAGACCGCTTTGAAGGCGTCCACCTGCGTGGCCATTCTTTCGCTGCCGGGGCTGGAGGGCGGTTACGCGGACATCGGCATCTTGCTGGATTCGGTGTGCGAGGTGCTGGAGATCCCGCAAAGCGAGATCGACCCCTCGCCCAGTTTCGGCTCCAATATCCGCAGCGACTTCATCCAGGGCATCGCCACCATCAATCAGCGCTTCGCCATTTTGCTGAATGTGCGCCAGGCGCTGTCGGTGTCCGAGCTCAGCGAGATGGCGGAGGCGGTGACTCAGCAGTTTCTGAGCGACGACATCGAGGCGCTATAGATGCTTGCCCTGGAGGAGTCGCTGGCCGCCACGCCCTTGCTGACGGATGGGGAGTTTTTCCAGTTGCGCCGCTTTATCTACCAGACCGCCGGCATTTCCATGCCCGTGAGCAAGCGCTCGCTGATTCAGTCGCGGCTGGCCAAGCGTATTCGCCATTTGCGCCTGAACAGCTACGCGGCTTACTGGCGCTTGATTTCGGACCCGGCCAACGAGGCGGAGCGGCAGTACGCGATCAATCTGTTGTCCACCAACGAAACCTATTTTTTCCGTGAGCCGGAACATTTTTTCTGGCTGCGGCAAAAAGCGGCGCGCTTGCAGGGCAAGGGCGAGTTTCGGGTGTGGTCCGCGGCTTGTTCCACCGGGGAGGAGCCGTACACAGTGGCGATGATTCTGGCCGAGGCGCTGGGCTTGCAGGGCAATTGGCGGGTGTACGCCACCGACATCAACACCCGGGTCACACACCTGGCCCGGCGCGCGGTCTACACGGTGGAGCGCGCGCGCAAGACCCCGCCGGAACTGTGGCGGCGTTATTTCCTGCGAGGCCGCGACGAGTACGCAGGCATGGTGAGGGTGGCGCCGGAGTTGGCGAAGAAGGTGAACTTTTCCAATCTGAACCTGCTGCACGCTTCCCACTTCGCCCATAGCCATTTCGATGTGATTTTCCTGCGCAATGTGCTGATTTACTTCGACGAGGCCACCAAGCTGCGAGTCCTGCTGTCGTTATGCGACAAACTCCGGCAGGGCGGGCATTTGATCATCGGACATTCGGAATCCATCCGGCACCTGGCGCTGCCTCTGGCGCAAGAGGCGCCGTCGCGTTATCGACTGGACTCCCATCTTGCGAGCGGACGAATCGATGAGCATCAGTGTTCTGATAGTTGACGACTCCGCGGTGGCGCGCGAGATGCTGAGCCAAATGCTGGCCACCGCGCCGGACATCAAGCTGCTGGGCGCGTCGCCGGATCCCATTTACGCGATGAATCGGATGAAAATCCGCTGGCCGGACGTGATCATTCTGGATCTGGCGATGCCGCGAATGGATGGGTTGACCTTTTTGCGTCAGGTGATGGCGGAGCGTCCCACGCCGGTAGTTGTTTGCTCGGCCTTGACCACCGAGGGCGCGCGGGTGTCGCTGGAGGCGATGAGCGCCGGCGCGGTGTCCGTGTTGCTCAAGCCGCTGGTCAACGCGAAGACGAATTTCGCCGAGAACGCCAAACGGCTGGTGGAGGAGGTGTACGCGGCTGCGGGGGTGAGGGTGGAAGCGTTGAAGCAAGCGGCGCCGTCCGGTTATCCAGCGCCCAAGCTGACCGCCGACGCCATCCTGGACGCGCCGCCGGAGCGCCGCCGGCCGGCCCAGAGCACGGAGCGCGTCATCGCGCTGGGCGCTTCCACCGGCGGCACCCAGGCGCTGGAGTTCCTGCTGCAACGCTTGCCGCCGCACTGCCCGGGCATGGCGGTGGTGCAGCATATGCCGGAGGGCTTCACGTCCATCTTCGCCAGCCGCCTCAACCAACTGGCCCAGGTGGAGGTGAGGGAGGCGAGGAACGGCGACGTGGTCAGCGCCGGCACGGTGTTGATTGCGCCGGGAGGCCAGCATTTGTTGCTGCACCGCCGGCAGAAGCAGTTTGTGGCCGAGGTCAAGGGCGGGCCGCCAGTGTCGCGGCACCGGCCGTCGGTGGACGTGCTGTTTCGTTCGGTGGCGGTGAGCGCAGGGGCGAATGCGGTGGGGGTGATTCTTACCGGCATGGGGGACGACGGCGCGCGCGGCATGCGCGAGATGCATGACGCCGGCGCGCGCACGCTGGCGCAGGACGAGGCCTCTTGCGTGGTGTTCGGCATGCCGCAGGCGGCCATCGCCCGCGGCGGGGTGGACGAGGTGATGTCCTTGGAGCGGTTGGCGAGGTTGTTGCAGGGTTTGCGCGCCTGAGAACCCGTGAGGCTATTTGCCACCCGCCGGGCGGCTGGGATACGCAGGGCCTGAAGATAGATACAGCGACGATAGGTGTTTTTACGTAAACGCCATTGCTTGCTGGGGCTTATTTGTAAAATATCCTTTAAAAACAAAGCGGAGCTGGGTCGCTTTATCTGGAGAAAAAGCGATTATGCACTTGCTATGTGCAAACTACCAAAGCCAGCCGCATTGATTCGCGTTTAATTGGCGTTATCATCACTTTCCATATTCAGCGCTCGCCGCCGCAACGGGCTGCCTGTCCTTGCGTCGCCGCCTGTCTATCTTTCCCCGCTCGCTCCGCATCACTTTGCGGCGTCGTCATCGCCTCTTGTCGATTACTGAATGATCCACTGCCTGGACTTGCGGCGCCGGTCCGGCGCGTCCCGGATGCACCGCCGGCGGGGAGTTGTTTTTGGAATGAATGTCGAGGGAATGCATCCGTATGAGTGTCTTGAACAAGGACTGGGGCTTGCGGGCCAAACTATCCGCCGCTTTTACTTTGGTGAGCTTGCTGATTGTGGCGGTTTATTCGATCTACGCCTATCGCAGCACCGTGGACTCCGAAATGAAAGGCGTGGATCAGACCTTGCTGACCGCCGCCTACGCGGCGCGTCAGATGGTGGGCGAGAATTTCCACGATCAATTGCCGGACAGCAATCCCAATAGTCAGGTCACCACCAAGCAACTGACCGATTTTGCGAGGGACAGCGGCTTGGCTTACGCGTATTCCACCATTCAGCGCGGCGGCCGGGTGCTGTATACCAGTTCTTCCGCCAGCCCGAACGAGGTGAAGTCCGGCCAGTACCAACAGTGGTTCCTTGCCGAGTACAAAGATGTGCCTGCCGGCCTGGCCGCGGCCTTCAATAGCGGCAGCGTCCAGTACGAGGAGTACCAGGGCGAGTTCGGCCTGTTCCGTTCGGTGTTCGTGCCGTTTACCTCGGCCAGCGGCATGCGCTACGTGGTGGGGGTGGACACCTCCTTGCAAAAAGTGGAGGCCTTGCGCACTCAGGTGTTGTGGCAAAGCGGGGCGGTGGGCCTGGGCCTGTTGCTGATGTCCCAGCTGGTGGCCTTGCTGTTGGCCAATCGCATGGTGCGGCCGGTGAATGAGTTGAACGTGGCCTTGCAACAGCTGGCTGGCGGCGACTGGAACCTGGCGCGCAGCATGCCGGTGCGCAGCCGAGACGAAGTGGGCCGAATCGCGTCTTCGTTCAATACTTTCATGGAGGCGCTGCGTCAGCGCCTGCTGGAGATCCGCGGCGAATCCGACGCGGTGCAGAGCGAGTCCCAGCATATAGATCAACTGGTGGGCGGCGTGGCCGCGCGTTCCGGCCAGCAGGCGGAAGATGTGCGCGGCAGCGCGGCGGCGGTGGAAGAGCTGGCGGTGAGCATCGCCCATGTCTCGGAAATCGCCGAGGACGCGGCCAAGCTGATGTCTTCGTTCGAAGGACAGACCCAGACCACGGTGCAATATATTCAGAACGCGGTGGAGGGCATGCGGACGGTGCAGCAGGAAGTGACCCAGCTGGCCGGCAAACTGGATCAACTGGATTCGCGCACCAATGAGATCAATATGATTGTGGCGGTGATCAAGGATATCGCGGATCAGACTAATCTCTTGGCCTTGAACGCGGCGATCGAGGCGGCGCGGGCCGGTGAACAGGGCCGCGGTTTCGCGGTGGTGGCCGATGAGGTGCGCAAGCTGTCCGAGCGCACGGCCAACGCCACGGTGGAGATCGGTTCGATGATTGATTCCGTGCAGCAGGATTCCGCTTCCGCCATCTCCGGCATGCGCGCGGCGGTGAACCGCGTGGATGCCAGCGTCAATCACGCAGGCGAGGCCCAGGACACCTTGCAGGGCTTCTCGGTTCAGATTCAGGGCGTGTCGCGCGGCATGGGCGATATCTCCGCGGCGGTGCGAGAGCAGGCCAACGCCTCCCAGCACCTGGCCGGCAGCGTGGAGTCGGTCAGCAGCTCGGCCGAGGAAAACCGGCTTGCGGCGGAAGAGGCGCAGCAAGGCGTGGAGAATCTGTTGGAGCGCGGGGTGTCGCTGCGCGGGGTGGTGCAGCAGTTCACGCTATAAGCGCCTGTTCAAAGTCACGATGCGCGCAGTACTGTGTGTACGCAACCGCCCTCGAGGCGGTTTTCTTTTTGCCAAATAAATGACATTGACGTAATGTGGCTTGTCGTCCCAAAGGAAGGAGGCGGGTCATGGAGCGGGAGTTGTCGTTGTCGCATGCCGGCGCGGACCCGGCGCGCGGTCCTTTGATCATCGTGGCCTCCAGCGGCACTGGCGGGGACATGCAGCCCTTCGTCACGCTGGCGCGCGGCTTGAGCGAGCGCGGCCACCGGGTGCGAATGCTGGCGCCGGCCTTGCAGGAGGAAGCTGCGCGGGCGGCCGGCTTGCCGTACTGGCTGTTCGGTAGCATCGAGCGGGAACAGGCGGCGCTGGACAACCCCGATCTATGGCATGAGCGCAAGAGCTGGGGCGTGCTCTGGGGTAGCTTGGTTCCGGATCTGGACGCCTTGCGGGAGCGGGTGAGGGATCTGCCGGCGGATGAGGACTGCGTGGTCTTGTGCCACCCCGTCTTGGTGCCGATGGCGGCGCTGGCGCGAGCAACGCGGCCGAATTTGCGCATTGTGACGGCCTATCTCGCGCCGTCCAATCTGTGCAGCCGCCACGACCTGCTCACCCTGGGCTCGTTGCGGATTCCCGGTTGGTTGCCGCCGGCCGGAGCCGGCCTGTTGTGGTGGGCTCTGCATCGTTGGTTCAACGCTCAGACCTTGCCCGGCCTGAACGCGGCCCGCGTAAAGCGCGGCCTGCCGGCGGAGCCGCATTTTTTCGAGCATATGCTGAGAGCCCCCAACGCCTCGGTGGGCCTGTTTCCCCGTTGGTTCGCCGCCTTGCAGCCGGATTGGCCGCGGCCGTTCTTCGAAGGGGATTTCCTGCTGCCCGCCGCGCAGCAGGGCGCGGGGCTGTCCGCCGAGCTGGAGGCCTTTCTGGCCGCTGGCGATGCGCCCATCGTGTTCACGCCGGGCACTGGGCATCGGCACGCGGCGGCCTTCTTCGGCACCGCGCTGCGGGCTTTGCGGCAGCTGGGCCGGCGCGGGATCTTCATCACGCCGTACGAGGCGCAGTTGCCGCCGGCTTTGCCGGCCAGCGTGCTGTGGCAGGCGCACGCGCCTTTCGCCGCGCTGTTGCCGCGGGTGGCGGCGCTGACGCATCACGGCGGCGTCAGCACCATGGCGGACGCGATGCGCGCCGGAATTCCGCAATTGATCGTGCCTTACGCTTACGATCAGTTCGACAACGGCCAGCGCGCCAAGCGCTTGGGCGTGGCCGAGGTGTTGTTGGCGCAGCGCGTGTCCGCGCGGCGGATGGAACGCGTGCTGGCCCGCTTGCTGAGCGGGCCGGGCGCGGACCGGGCCTGCCGCGAACTGGCCGCGCGCATGGCGGCCGAAGCGGAGCCGACGCGGGCGCTGGACTGCGTGGAGGAGGCCTTGCTGGGGAAACCCGGACGCGCGGCGGAAAAAACCGGCGCCAGGCCGGCCTTGGCGGAGGGGTGACGAGGCTCTACAAGGCGAAACCCGCTGAGAAAGCGGAATGTGCATGCGGTACATGAGCATTTCGAAGCGAGTTTCAACACCGTATCGCCGAAGCGCAGCAAGCTTTATGCGGCTTTCAAAGTCTAGCGAGCTAGAGCGAGACAAGGCGAAACCCGCTGAGAAAGCGGAATGTACATGCGGTACATGAGCATTTCGAAGCGGGTTTCAGCGCCTTTGTCTAAAATCCCGCCGAAGCGCAGCAGGCTTTATGCGGCTTTCAAAGTCTAGCGAGCTAGAGCGAGACAAGGCGAAACCCGTTGAGAAAGCGGAATGTACATGCGGTACATGAGCATTTCGAAGCGAGTTTCAACACCGTATCGCCGAAGCGCAGCAAGCTTTATGCGGCTTTCAAAGTCTAGCGAGCTAGAGCGAGACAAGGCGAAACCCGCTGAGAAAGCGGAATGTACATGCGGTACATGAGCATTTCGAAGCGAGTTTCAACACCGTATCGCCGAAGCGCAGCAGACTTTGAACAGCTTCTTAGCTGAACAGCGTGCGCGCGCCCTCATACCGGGCCGCGAAATAACTGTTGTCCAGCCGCGCCACGCGGATGGAGCTATTGGTGCGCGGCGCGTGCACGAACTTGCCGTCGCCTATGAAGATGCCCATATGGGAGAACGGGCGATTCATGGTGTTGAAGAACACCAGGTCTCCAACCCGCATACGGCTGTCCGGGATGGGGCGAGCCACGCTGGCGATTTCGGCGGCGGTGCGCGGGAGCGTGACGCCGACGGCGTTCTGGTAGATGTAGCCGACCATGCCGCTGCAATCCAAACCGGCCTCGGGGTTGGTGCCGCCGAACTTGTAGTCCAGGCCCAGCAGGCCCAGCGTGTAGATGAGGATTTCCCGGCTGGCGCCGTCGGCTTTCAATCCGGAGAGGCTGAGGTCGCCGGAGGGACGGGGTTTTCGGCCGCCCGCCACCTTGGAGGGCGTGGTGCCGCAGGCGGCCAGCAAGCCGGCCAGCGACAGCAGCGCGGCGCCGCGCAGCAGCGCGCGCCGGTCCAGCGGCGAAGAAGGCGAAGGCGGCAGGGTTTTGCTCATTGTTGCTTTGACTCCAGTTCTTCCCAGCGCGCCAGCTTGTCCATCAGCAATTCGTCGATTTCCTCCACCCGGCGCTGCCAGGCGATGGCCTCCTTGGGCGTGTCGCGGTAGCAGTTGGGGTCCAGCAATTGCTGATTCAGGCTGGCTTGCTCGGTTTCCAGCGCGGCGATCTCGTCCGGCAGCGCGGCGAGTTCTCGCGTCTCATTGTAGGACAGTTTATTGCGCGCGGATTTGGGCTTGTCCTTGGCCTTTTCCTGCGGAGCGGCGGCTTCCCGGGGCTTTTCCGCGGGTTTCATCGCCGCCATGCGCGCCTTGGTGTCGATCCAGTCCTGGTAACCGCCTGGATATTCTTCCAGCCGTCCGTTGCCTTCGAAGGCGATCACCTGGGTGACCACGTTGTCGAGGAAAGCCCGGTCGTGGCTGACCAGGAACACGGTTCCCGAATATTGAGCGATCACGTCTTCCAGAAGTTCCAGCGTGTCGATATCCAGGTCGTTGGTGGGCTCGTCCAGCACCAGCACATTGGCCGGGCGGGTGAACAGCCGAGCCAGCAGCAGGCGGTTGCGTTCGCCGCCGGACAAGGAACGCACCGGGCTGCGCGCGCGTTGCGGCGAGAACAGGAAGTCTTCCAGATAGCTCATCACGTGTTTCTTCACACCACCGACTTCCACGAAGTCGTTGCCCTGGCTGATGATGTCGGCCACGCTGCTGTCTTCGTCCAGTTGCTCGCGGAACTGGTCGAAATAGGCGATTTCCAGCTTGCTGCCTTGCTTGACGCTGCCGCTGTCCGCGTCCAGCTGGCCCAGAATCAGTTTGAGCAGCGTGGTTTTGCCGGCGCCGTTGGGGCCGATCAGGCCGATCTTGTCGCCGCGCAGGATGCGGGTGGTGAAGTCGCGGATCAGGGTTTTGCCCTCAAAGCCCTTGCTGACGTGCTCCAGCTCCGCCACCAGCTTGCCGGAGCGCTCGCCGGCGTTAAGCTGAAAGTTGACCTGACCCACGCGCTCCCGCCGCGCCGAACGCTCGCGGCGAATGGCTTCCAGCCGGCGCACGCGGCCTTCGTTGCGGGTGCGGCGCGCCTCGATGCCCTTGCGGATCCACACTTCTTCCTGGGCATGGAATTTGTCGAAGATGCGGTTCTGCTCTTCCTCTATGGCCAGTTCTTCCGCCTTGCGCACATGGTAGCTGGAGAAGCTGCCCGGATAGCTGCGCAGAATGCCTCGGTCCAGCTCCACGATGCGGGTGGCGACGTTGTCCAGGAAGCGGCGGTCGTGGGTGATCAGCAGCACGCTGCCGCCATAGCTCTTGATCAGGGTTTCCAGCCATTCGATGGCGGATACGTCCAGGTGGTTGGTGGGCTCGTCCAGCAGCAGCACGTCCGGCTTGGCGGCCAGCGCGCGCGCCAAAGCCACGCGTTTTTTCCAGCCGCCGGACAGTTCGCTGATCCGCGCGTCCGGGTTCAGGTTCAGATGCGAGAGCGTGGAGGAGATCAGCGCGTCGAACTGCCAGCCGCCGCGGGCTTCCAGTTCGTGCTGGATATGCTCCATCCGCGTCAGCGTCTGTTCGTGGTCCGCGTCCGCCTGGGTCAGTTGATGGGTGACCTGATGGTACTCGGTGAGCAGGCTTTTCAAGTCGCCCAGGCCTTCGGCCACGGCTTCGAACACCGTGTGCTCCGGGGCCAGCTCCGGCTCTTGCGGCACATAGGCTACCTTGACGTCGCCCTTGATGTTGACGCGGCCGTCGTCCAGCGCCACCGCGCCGGCCACGCTTTTGAGCAGCGAGGACTTGCCGGCGCCGTTGCGGCCGATCAAGCCGACCACTTCGCCCGGCTCCAGCGCAAAATCGACGTTATCCAGCAATGCGTGGTGACCAAAAGCCAGGCAGGCTTTTTCGACGGTAATCAGAGCCATGGTGCGTGTTGTTTTCTGTATGGAAAAATGCACGGATTGTAACATGCCGGTCACGCTTCCACGCTTAGCGCCGCGTGGTTTGTGCTGTTACAATGCCGGCCAAACTTGAATGAAAGGCATGCTATGTACTTCGTTGACCGCTCGGTGGCCGTGATCAAACCGAAACAACCGTTCCTGGATTGGCTGAACCAGGCCCCGGACAACGACATGGATCTGGCGCTGGACAGCCTGCGCACCGACTGCACCGTGATCCTGCTGCCGGAGTTCGACGAGCCGGAAGAGGGCGTCGCCTACATCGACGAAATCTATGAACAATTGTTCAAGATGGAACTGGCGTCCTGGTACGAGGACGAAGAAACATGGCCCAAGGATCTGTCCTTGAAGGCCTTCTGGGAGTGGTTCGACGTGGAGATCCATTCCACGGTGATAGACAGCGTGGACGCCGACATCAGCAACAACCCGGCGCTGGATCTCTAAGCAATGAGCCGGCGGCAGCGGCTGGAGCCTTTCGGCTTCGAACTGAGGCCCTCCCGCCTCTGGCTGGCGCTGACGGCGGCCGCCGCCGCGCTGCTGAGCTGGGCGGTGATCCGCCACCTGCCGCCGGCCTGGCTGGCCGTGTTGCCGGTTGCGGCCTTCTTGCTCTGGCGGGCCTTGCACGCCGACGGCTGGGGCGACGCCGGCCGTTTCAGACGGCTGGAAGTGGACGGCCTGGGGCGTTTGCGCTTGTGGCGCGAGTCCCCTCTGCCGGCCAGCATGCTAGACGACTGCTTTGTCACCCCGTGGCTGACGGTGCTGAATGTGCGCATCGGCGGCCGTCGGCGCGCAGTGATGTTGTGGCCGGATTCGGCGCCGGCGGACGGCCGCCGCCGCTTGCGGACTTATTTGCTGTGGTTTCAAGCCGCGGACGATACTGAGACGAAATGACTGGACACAAGACTCTGGCCGAGTGGCTGAGCTGGCAGGAAAGCCTGCACGCCACCGCCATCGATATGGGCCTGGCCCGCGTGGAGCGGGTGCGCTCCGCAATGAATCTGCAACCGTCTTGCCCTGTGGTGATGGTAGCCGGCACCAACGGCAAGGGCTCGGTCTGCGCGATGCTGTCCGCGATGTTGCGTTGCGCCGGCTTCAAGGTGGGCACTTACACCTCTCCTCATATCCTGCGCTACAACGAGCGCATCGCCATTGATTTGGCCCCGGCCAGCGACGAGCGCATTGTCGCCAGCTTCGAGGCGATAGACGCCGCGCGCGGCGACACCTCGCTGACGTATTTTGAATTCGGCACCCTGGCGGCGGTGCACAGCTTCGTTGCGGAAAAGGTGGATGTGATCGTGCTGGAAGTGGGGCTGGGCGGACGCCTGGACGCGGTCAACATCTTTGAACCGGACGTGTCGGTGGTGGTCAGCGTGGATATCGACCATCAGGCCATCTTGGGCGACAACCGCGAGGATATCGGTTTCGAGAAGGCTGGCATTTTCCGCGCTGGCAAGCCGGCCCTGTGCGCGGACCCGAATCCGCCGCGGCGTCTGATCGAGCACGCGCGGGCCATTGGCGCGGATTTGAAGCTGTACGGGCCGGATTTCGGCTATCAGCGCATGGACAACCAGTGGTCCTTCCATATGGGCGACGCCCACCGCCACGCTTTGCCTCTGCCGGCCTTGCGCGGCGGTTATCAGATGATCAACGCCTCCGCCGCGCTGGCGGCGCTGGAGTGCTTGAAGCCTCGTTTGCCGGTGAGCCTGGGAGCGGTTAAGCGCGGCCTGCTGGAGGTGGAGTGGCCGGGCCGCTTCCAGGTGCTGCCGGGTCGCCCGGCGGTGGTGCTGGACGTGGGTCACAATCCGCACGCGGTCAAGGCGATGACGGCCAGCCTGAAACAGCTGCCGTTCGCCCGCAACCGGCTGGCGGTGTTCTCCATGCTGGAGGACAAGGATCTGGAGCAGGTGGCGTTTTTGGCGCGGGAAGAGTTTGACGCTTGGTTCGTCGGCGGCCTCGACATGCCGCGCGGCCAGAGCGGCGAGCGCATCGCCGCCAGGCTGGCGGAAATGGGCATCGCGCGGGTGCAATCCTTCGCCACGGTGGCGCAAGCCTGGTCGGCGGCCTTATCGCAGGCGGAGGAGAGTGATAGAATTGTCGTTTTTGGTTCCTTCCACACCGTTGCCGAGGTGATGGAAGCCCGGCAACACCCGGCTTGAGGAAAGCATGGCTTTATCCACCCACGAGGAGTTGATCCTGTTGCGTAAGCGCGCCAGACGCCGTCTGGTGGGCGCTGTGGTATTGGTTACCGTCGCCACCGTCGTTTTGTGGAATGTCGTGGGCCGCCTGCCCGAGCAGCAGATGAAGCCGGAATCCATAGAAGTGCTGGGCGCGGGCGCTTCCGCGCCGGCTGCCAATCACGCCGAAGCGCCGGCGGGCACCGTGCCGCCGCCGGCCCAGCCCGCTTCCGCGGCGCTGGCCGAAGTCTCGCCTGCGTCCAAGCCCGGCGCCACCGAACTGGCGGCCAATCTGTCTTCTATGACGCCGGCCATGCCGGCGGTGCAACCGGCCCCCGCGATCAAACCGGAGCCCAAGCCGGAAGTCAAAGCCGAGCCGAAAGCGGAAGCCAAGCCCAAACCCGAACACAAGCCGGAGCCAAAACCGGCCAAGCCCGAAGCCAAGCCCGAGCATAAAAAGCCTGAGATCAAGCTGGATGAAAAGCCGGCGCGCAAACCGGACCCGGCGGCCATCCTTGAGGGGCGCTTCGACTCGCTGGACAAGCCCGCGGCGAAGAAAGAGGAGCCCTCCGCCAAGAGCGAGGGCAAATCGGTGATCCAGTTGGCGGCGCTATCGGACCCGGAAAAGGCCGACGCCTTGAAATCCAAGTTGTCGTCGATAGGCGTGTCCGCCCATTTCAGCAAGGTGCAGACCAGCAAGGGCGAAGTGACCCGAGTGCGGGTGGGGCCGTTCAACAGCCGCGCCGAGGCGCAAGCCACTTTGCAGAAGCTGGCCAAGGCCGGCGTTAATGGCATTATCGTGACCAAGTAGCCGTCATGACCATCTTCGACTATATTGCCATCGCCATCATCGCCGGCTCCATCCTGGTGGCGATGATGCGCGGCTTGGTGGCCGAAGTGCTGTCGCTGGGTTCCTGGCTGATCGCTTTTTGGTGCGCCAAGCAGTTTTCGCCTGTGGTGTCGGCGTTTTTGCCTGGCGAACTCAGTTCCGAAGGCTTACGGCTGGTGGCTGGATTCGTGGCGGTGTTTTTCCTGGCCTGGCTGGCCACGGCCTTGCTGCGGGTCACGCTGACCGGCATGCTGGACAGTGTGGGACTGGGCGGAATCAATCGATTGTTTGGGGCGGTGTTCGGCCTGGCTCGCGGGCTGGTGCTGGTGACGGCCCTGGTTTTGGTGGGCGGCTTGAGCGATCTGCCGCGACAACCCATGTGGAGGAATGCCGTGCTCTCGGCGCCATTTGAATCGGTGGCCTTATCATTAAGGCCCTGGTTACCGGCGATGCTGGCCGATAACCTCCACTACACCGGGTAGCTGGTGAACAAGGCGGAATATCTTGATATCTTCACTTCAAGATTCCGCCTTTTTCTTTGTCTTGTTTTTTTGTCCGTTTCTTTAAGTTGTAGGGAAGAGAGCAAAAGATGTGTGGAATTCTAGGCGTGGTCGGTCAGGCTCCGGTCAACCAGTTGCTGTATGACGGTTTGCAGGTGCTGCAACATCGAGGTCAGGACGCCGCCGGCATCGTGACCACCAATGGCAAGACCTTTCACATGCACAAGGGCAGCGGCATGGTGCGAGACGTGTTCCGCACCCGCAATATGCGCTCCCTGCTGGGCACCGCCGGCATCGCCCACGTGCGCTATCCCACAGCCGGCTCCGCCTCCTGCCTGGCCGAGGCGCAGCCGTTCTACGTCAATTCGCCGTTCGGCATCGTGCTGGCGCACAACGGCAACCTGACCAATACCGAAGAGCTCAAAGCGGACATGTTCCGCCACGACCTGCGCCACATCAACACCAACTCCGACTCCGAGGTGCTGTTGAACGTGTTCGCCCACGAGTTGACCCAGCGGCTCAGCGGCAACGAGCTGAACGTGGACGCGGTGTTCGGCGCCATCGAAGCGGTGCATCGCCGCGTGCGCGGCGCCTATGCGGTGGTGGCGATGATCGCCGGTTACGGTCTGGTGGCCTTCCGCGATCCCAACGGCATCCGCCCTCTGGTGATAGGCACTTGCGTCAACAACGGCAAGACCGAATACATGTTCGCGTCCGAGTCCGTGGCGCTGGACTGTTCCGGTTTCAATCTGCTGCGCGACGTGCAGCCGGGCGAGGGGGTGTTCGTCGGTTTCGACGGCGAATTCCACGCCCGTAGCTGCGCCAGCGAAACCCGCCACGCGCCTTGCCTGTTCGAATACGTGTATTTCGCGCGGCCGGATTCGGTGATTGACGGCGCCTCGGTCTACCAGGCGCGCATCGTGATGGGCGAGAAGCTGGCGGAGAAAATCCGGCGCGCCTTGCCGGAACTGGACATCGACGTGGTCATGCCCATCCCGGACACCAGTCGCCCCAGCGCCTTGCAGCTGGCCAATCACCTGGGCCTGCCGTACCGCGAAGGCTTCATCAAGAACCGCTATATCGGCCGCACCTTCATCATGCCGGGCCAGGCGGTTCGCAAAAAATCGGTACGTCAGAAGCTCAATCCGGTGGCTTGCGAGTTCAAGGGCCGCAACGTGCTGCTGGTGGACGATTCCATCGTGCGCGGCACCACCTCCAAGGAAATCGTGCAGATGGCGCGCGACGCCGGCGCCAAGAAGGTGTATTTCGCCTCGGCCGCTCCGGCGGTGCGTTTTCCCAACGTCTACGGCATTGATATGCCGACTCGCGCGGAATTGCTGGCCACCGGCCGTAACGAGGCCGAGATCGCGGAAGAGATCGGCGCCGACGCGGTAATCTATCAGGATCTGTCCGCGCTGGAAGAAGCGGTCAGCAGCGTCAACCCCAAGCTGAGCAGCTACGAAACCTCCTGCTTCAACGGCGAGTACATTACCGGCGATATCACGCCGGCTTATCTGGACGCGATCGAGGCCGATCGGCTGGACGGCAAGGCGGGGGCGGAGCAGAGCGGCAGCGAGCAGATGATTGACTTGAACCTGAACGTGGCTGAACAGAATTTAATGTAATAGTGATTTAACTTCCGAACGGCGGCGGGCATTGCCCGCCGCTTTTTTGTCTGTCACCGCGACGCAATTTGGCGACAGCCACGCTGACAATGCCTGAGTCTTGCGGTATTTCGCTTGCCAAACCCGTTTCCCATATTGAATATTTGATGCCATAAGCCGATAAAAACCCGGCGTGTTAAAGCAGATGCGTAAACTGGTCTAAATTAATATGTATTTAAAACTGTTTACTTGTTAGTCTGCCTTTGACGCGCCTGATATTGAGGAGTGGATATGGATGACATTCTGGAGATGCTGGTTGCGCGGCAAGCCGCGCTGGAGAGAATCATCGAAGGCCTGGTACTGACCATGAGCCAGAGCGGAGCCATCAAGTTGCAGGACTATCTGAAGATAGGGCAGCTGATGCGGCTGAATAGCGCGGTTACGGATTCCATCGACGTGGCCGACAGCCTGCGCCGCATCAACGCGCGCTTGCAAACGCACGCGCAGGGCGGGCTGGATTCGATGAACGCCTTGTTGCGGGAAACCATGCTGTTCGCTCAGGCCGCGCCGCCGCAACGCGACGCGCTGCAACAGGGGCTGGGCGTGAGGGCGTCGCTGGAAATCAGCGCTCAGTTGGAAGAACTATTGCAGCGGCGCGCAAGGCGGCCGCGAAAATCGACTCGGGCCTAGCGCCGCATGAAACTAGATCTCTCGAACATGTTTACGATCTGCTGTGCGTTGTGAGGCCTGGCGCGGCGCGTACCGCTTCGAAATACCGATGTACCGTTGATACGCTTCGCTTTCTCAGCCATTTTCGCCTTGTCTCGGCGTGGCTTGGCCTGAGAGATCGTAAACACGTTCTCAGGGGAAACGCGTTGCGCGCGGGTCTCCCGCCGGCGCCAAGCGCAGATAGGACGCGCGAGACGGATCATGGCGGTCCACCATGATTTCCACCTTCTCGCCTGCTCTCGGCATATTGCCTAGATCTATCAGTTGTTCAATTGTCAGATCCCGGCTAAAGCCGTCCTGCCATACCTTCAATTCCAAACGCATCATCGGCACTTGGTTGACCAGCAAGCCGGTTTGGCGGATCGAGAGCACGTCGGCATTGAGCCTGATACCGTCTTTCACGCTTTCGCGCTGCCATGGACCGGACAGGCCGCGTAGTTGCGAGGTCCAGTCGAAAGAGCGAAACAGCAGAAAGCCGGTGATGGCCAGCGACAACACAGTCACTCCTATAGATAGGAGTACGGAAAAACGGATCCAGGACTCGAACATCGGCGTCTCCCTTGCAAGGCGCGGGCGGCGTTGGAGGCATGAGCCGTCGCCGCGGGCGAAACTGACAATATTAAGCACTTTATGGAAGCATGGGATTCGTTTGGAATGACAGAAGTTCCCGTGTTTTTTACGCGAAGAGCATCCGCCGCGCGCGCTCACGTCTGGGCGTCCCATTGCGGCCAGCCGTTTTTATTCCTTTGCTACATTCAAAATAAATACATTGGCATTTTTTGGGGGTGTAGTTCTTTGTCGTGTGACTAATTTGTCGTTGGAATTAAGAAATCGGCATATTTTCGGGAACTACCACAAAGGTGGTCAATCACAAAGTATTGCTTACTATAGAAGCAAGCTAGTCTTCACAATGTTTTAGTTAGCCCTTTCGTCGGCGGGAATTGCGCCGGTAGAGGGCCTCACCGGCTCCAGCCCGCCATTCGGAGAGATGGAGCCGACCCGAAGCAGTCGGCCCGAAGAAATGCCGGCGCTTCGCACATTGGCCAAGGCCAGGGGAAGAGAATCATGCCAAGACGTCCGTTGCTCTCGCCATTGGAGCGCGCCAGCTTGCTGGAGCCTCCCGAGGACGAATACGAGCTAGATCAGTTAACCGCTTTCAGCGAACAGGATTTCGCTTTGATTCAGCAGCACCGCGGCAGCGCCAATCGGCTGGGGGTGGCCGTGCTGCTGTGCTATTTGCGCCACCCGGGCATCGCTTTGGACGAAGGCTGCCAGCCTGCTCCGCGGTTGTTGCGGCGGGTAGCCGCCGCGTTGGGGGCGAGTGAGTCGGACTGGGAGCGCTACGCCACCCGCGATCAGACTCGGCGCGAACACCTAGTCAAGCTTTACTCTTATCTGGGCTTGAGACCTTACCGAGCCGAAGACGGCCAGGCGGTATTACGTCATCTGACCAGGCTGGCCAATCAAACCGATCAAGCGTTGACCTTGGCGCAAGCGATGGTGTCCTGGCTGCGAGAGCGCCGTATCGTTTTGCCAAGCATAGGCGTGATAGACCGCAGTTGCGCGGCGGCGCTGACCCTGGGATCGCGTCAAGTCTACGCTCGGCTTAACGACGCTTTGAGCAGCAGTCAGCGTGAACGGCTGGATGCTTTGCTGGAGTTGAGGGAGGGCGGAAAGCTGACGACATTGGCCTGGCTGCGGCTGAACTCGGACCGAACGCGCGGCGCGGCGCCGCAACTGGAGCGCTTGAGGGTGGTGGAAGCCTTGGCCTTGCCTACGAATTTGACACAGTTGGTGGGGCCGGCGCGGATGCTGGAGTTGGCGCGCACGGGCGACGGCATGAGTTGTCATGATCTGGCCGAACTTGAGCCGCAGCGCCGCATGGCCACGCTAGTGGCCATCGTGTTGCAGGCACGCGCGGCTTTGCTGCGAATGCTGCAGAACCTGGAAAAGCTGAAGGCGATCGATGCTTTATCGCTGCCAGCTGGCCTGCAGAACCTGGTGTCGCAACAGCGAATGGGCAAGCTGGCGACGGAAGGGCGGCAAATGAAACCCAAAGATCTGGCCAAGCTGGAGCCGCGCCGGCGCATGGCCACTTTGCTGGCTTTGGTATTGGAACTACGCGCCGCCCTGGTCAAGGAAATCCTCGATCTGCGTGAGCGCCTGGTGGGCAAGTCGTTGGAAGCCGGCGAGTTTGCTTGAGAAGACTTGATCAAGTACCGGATTAGGCCTGGACACAAATCTCATAGGCAATTGCAGGCAATAATAAACCCCGTCTTTGGCGGGGTTTATTTTTTTTATCGCCGGAAGGGAATTTAATAAAAATTACTTAACGCTTTTCAAATTAAACAATCGTTTATTTTATTGCTCTAGATTAGGGATAACCCTAATCTTGTTTTTGATTTATGCAGATAAGCCGTCAAGACGTGCTCAATCATCTAAATATGCTAACGTGCAAAAATTGCACCATTCCTAATAAGTGGTTTTTGTGTATCAAATGCAACAATGTTTGACCAAAATGTGAATTTGCACCTTGCGCTTTGCGGCGGAACATAAGCAGGCGTGCATCGATTTTTTAAGTATAGGCTTAATAAAACTGAAATGCGAGGCAGGCTTTCAGCAAGCTGACCGTTTATGCCAATTTACATTAAACAAATCACAATATAAAAAACTTTTCTCAAAATTATCCTAATAAGTATGTATTTTACACATTGCCCAGTGTCCGCATCCAATTTTTTGAGAAGGCCGACAAAGCTGAGTAAGGCAACGGGCGAGGCTATGCGAGCACGCACGTAAGCGAGCCTGCCCAGCGCTTGATCGCCTCCGTCAGCCTCCGTGGAAATGTAAAGAAAATCTGCAGCTTGTGAACAAGGTGTATGTTTTTAAAGCCTGATTAAAAGTAGGCTCCAATTAAGCCATGCACGGCGTTCTTGTCTTGTGTTTTTGTCTCCGACTCCCTTCTCGGAAAGCCTTGTCTTCAACGGCTTCGTTAAGCAATTTGCCGATTGCTTGCATGCGTGTCCGTCATGAAAAACAGCTTATGCATTTGTATTGGCGTGCGATTTTCCCCCATTTCCCCTTTGTTTACCGGTAAACCCGCCATCGGCCATTTGTTTGGACAGGCCCAAGCGTTTGCTTATAACTTTGTTCTCGAGTTTTTGTGAAAGGGCCCACGTATTTATCGGCGCCTTATTCAAAACATTGAGACTGTCCTGTGCAGGGCAGCAGCCAAGATAAAACTTTCGCCAGGAACGCTGAAACCATGAGCTATGTCACCGCCGATATCGCCTTGCCGGAAAGCCCTGTCTTGGATGAACTGGATTTCGACGCCGATTTTGCTCGCGTCGACGCCGCGATCTGCGAATACGACGCTGTGGGGCACGTTCCTCTGCGCAAGGGCGCGGAACCCTTCCATTGGACCAGCGTGGAAAGTACGTGTCGCACTTTGCTAAGCAAGGCGGCTGATGTGCGGGTAGGGGTCTGGCTGCTGCGCGCGGCGATCGCTCAGAGAGGCTTGGCCGGCGCGGCGGAAGGCTTGGCCGCGTTGGGCGCGATCGCGGAGCAGCCGCTGGAAAATATCCGCCCGGCTGGCCAGCCGGACGCGCCGGCGGGCGAAACCCATGTCTTGCATCTGGCCTGGCTGTGCGGACCGGCCTTCCTGCATCAACTGGCGCACAGCCGGCTAAGCGCGGACAGCGAGGTCAGCGTCGGCCAATTAACCAAGGATCCGACCGCTGCGGGGCCGGCGGCGCGGGAGCAGGCGCTGCGGGACTTATCCCGACTGCGCGCCGGCCTGGCCGGCTTGACGGATCTGAGCGAGAGCGAGGGTTTTGCCGAGCAGTTTGACTGCGCCGGTCTGATCGCCTTGCTGGATGAGCTGGAAGCGGCGCTGACACCGGCGCTTGCCGCGGTTCCCGAAGAGGTGCCCGGCTTGAGCGAGGCCGTCCCGGCGGCGCGCGCGCTGCCGGCCGGCGCCTTGAAGAGCCGAGAGGAGGTGGCGGCGGCGCTGGACTTGATCGTTGCGTATTTCCGCGAGCACGAGCCAGGACACCCGGCGCCGATCTTTCTGCTGCGCGCCAAGCGGATGTTGGGCGCGGGTTTTGAAGAGTTGATGGCGGAGTTGTTCGCCGAATCGGATGCGCTGGTGGCGAAATTGGATCGCCCCCGGTCTTTACAAGGGTAGTCAAGCAATATCAGGGAAAGGACATATGCCATGGCGCGACAGAAGGATGCGCAGAAGTTCATCGGGGAAAGCCGTGCGCCCCGCGTGCAGATCGAATACGACGTGGAAGTTTACGGTTCGCAGAAAAAGGTAGAGCTGCCCTTTGTGGCCGGAGTGTTGGCGGACTTGTCCGGCGACAACACCGAGCCGCTGGGCGCGGTGGAAGACCGTCGTTTTACCGAAATCGACGTGGAGAACTTCGACCTGCGGATGGCGCAGATCGCGCCGGAACTCAGCTACCACGTGAAGAACGTGATCACCGACGACGGAACCTTGATCCCGATCGACTTGAGCTTCGACTCCATGGAGTCTTTCGAGCCGGCGGAAGTGGTGAAAAAGATCCCAGAACTGGCGGTGTTGTTGGATGCGCGCAGCCAGTTGAAGGAATTGTTGACCTATATGGACGGCAAGGTGGCGGCCGAGGAGTTGATCGAGCAGCTGCTGAAAGATCTGCATTTGCCCGCGGACGATGCCGCCGCGCCGGGCGACGCGGTCCAAGCCGACGGGGAGGCGAAATGAGCACCCACGCCGAGATGCTGGCGCCGGCCGCGGCCGGGCAGACCGAAACGACGGTAGACGACGGATTGAAGGACATCCTGCGCCGTTCTTTCCGACCGCGCACCAATGAAGCCGCCGAAGCGGTGCAAAGCGCGGTGCAGACCTTGCTGGCCTATGCGCGCCGCAGCCGGGTGGTGGTGCGCGAAGACGTGGCGCAGACGGTGGAGCAACTGGTGGCCGAACTGGACCGGAAGATCTCGGAACAGCTCACTTTGGTATTGCACAACGAGCATTTCCAGAAGCTCGAAGGCGCGTGGCGCGGCCTGCACTACCTGGTGTCCAACACCGACACCACGGAGAACCTGAAAATCCGCTACCTGAACGTGTCGAAGAAAGAGCTGGGCAAGACCCTGCGCCGTTATAAGGGCGTGGTGTGGGACCAAAGCCCGATCTTCAAGATGATCTACGAGCAGGAATACGGTCAGTTTGGCGGCGAGCCTTTCGGCTGCCTGATCGGCGACTACCACTTCGACCACAGTGCTCAGGACGTGGCCTTGCTGACAGAGATGTCCAAGATCGCCGCCGCCGCGCACACGCCCTTCATCTCCGCCGCCGCGCCCAGCTTGCTGCAAATGGACGACTGGAGCGAATTGGGCAATCCGCGGGACGTGTCCAAGATTTTCACCGCCACCGAATACGCCTTCTGGCGCCGGCTGCGCGAAAGCAACGACTCGCGTTACCTGGCGCTGACCCTGCCGCGCTTCCTGGCGCGGGTGCCCTACGGGCCCAAGACCCAGCCGATAGAGGAGTTCGGTTTCGAGGAGAAGGTGGATCCCAACCGCGCCAGCGATTTTTGCTGGGCCAACTCCGCTTACGCAATGGCGGCCAACATCACCCGCGCCTTCAGCACCTACGGCTGGTGCACCAAGATCCGCGGTGTGGAGTCCGGCGGTGCGGTGGAAGTGCTGCCCAAGTTCGTGCTGCCGTCGCAGGATAAGGAAGTGGAGCTGCATTGCCCCACCGAGATCGCCATCTCCGACCGCCGCGAACATGAGTTGTCCGAATCCGGCCTGATGCCTCTGGTTTACCGCAAGAACTCGGACATGGCCGCCTTTATCGGCGCCAAGACCGTGCACAGGCCGGCGGTGTACGAGGACGACGACGCCACCGCCAACGCCAATCTGTCCTCGCGCTTGCCCTATATCTTCGCCACCTGCCGTTTCGCCCATTACCTCAAATGCATCGTGCGCGACAAGATCGGTTCCTTCAAATCGCGGGAAGACACTCAGCGCTGGCTCAACGACTGGCTGATGAACTACGTGGACGGGGACCCGAGCATTTCCAGCGAGATCACCAAATCCAAGCGTCCCTTGTCCGCGGCCGAGGTGCTGGTGGATGAACTGCCGGACAACCCGGGTTATTACCGCGCCCAGTTCTTCCTGCGGCCGCACTTTCAGTTGGAAGGTTTGACCGTGTCGCTGAGGCTGGTTTCCAAGCTGCCGTCGGCCAAGCAGGAGGGCGCCCGCTGAGAACCCGCTTCAGGTTCGCCGGGTGTTGGTGACGCCGCGTTGGAAGCCGTTTCCAAAGGCTCAAGCGTCGCTCGCGCATTGTGTTTTTTCAAGCGTTTTCGGCTCGTTTCTCCCCGGCTTTCGAAGTTGTGAGCGGGGTTGGACGACGGCCGGTTTGGCGCGGGGCGGGAACGACCTGAGTCGCCCCGGGCTTGCATTCCATTTCAGGTCTGGCATGTCCATCACTTTTTTTCGGAGTATCGCAACATGGCAAATGCATTGGTTGACTACTTTCTGCAGATTGAAGGGGTCGAAGGGGAATCAACTGACAAGCAATACACGGGCCTGATCCAGATCCAGAGCTGGCAATGGGCCGAGGAGAACTCGGGCAAATGGGGCTTCGGCAGCGGCGGCGGTGCCGGCAAGGTGGAAATGAAGGATTTCGAGTTCCGCATGGTTTCGAACAAGGCCTCGCCCAAGCTGTTCCTGATGTGCGCCACCGGCGAGCACATCCCACGCGCCAAGCTGATCTGCCGCAAGTCCGGCAACGGGCAGCAGGACTTCATGATCATCACCTTCGCCAGCGGTCTGGTGTCCTCGTTCCGCACGCTGGGAAATATGCCCTACGCCATCATGGGCCACGGCAGCGGCGACGTGGAAAGCGTGCTCCCCACCGACGAGATCAAGATCAACTTCGCCAAGATCGAGTTCGAATATCGCGAACAGCGTAACGACGGAACCATGGGCGCGGTGATCAAGGCTGGTTACGACCTGAAGCTGAACGCCGCGGTTTAAGCAATATGAGCCGGGTCTTTCCGGCCTTCTTCTCTATCACTATCGGGACGGCGCCGCTCAGGCGGCGCCGGGCAGCCATGACGCCACGACTATTCGACCAACTGTCCGCCCGCGCGGGGCGCGAGACGCTCGCCGTCAGCATCGCGCGCGATCTGGCGCACTTGATGAACGCCGCGCTGCGCGGCGCGCGCCTGCCGTTGGCGCCGGGCAGTCAGCTGGATACTTCGGTGTGGAACTACGGGCGGCCGCCGCTGGCGGAGAGGAAGTCCAGCCTGATCGACCCGGCGCGCGTCTGCGCTCACATTCGCGACGCGATCCGCTGCTTCGAGCCGAGGCTGGACCCGGAGCGCGTGGATGTGAGCGCGCGCGCCGGCAGTGGGCCGCTAGCGCGGCAACTGCTGTATTTCGACGTGGCCGCACAGACCCGCGAAGGCGGAGAAACATTGCGGCTTTGCCTGACGCTTAACTATCTGGACGGCTATTTTGGCCTGCCGCGCACGGCGGAGGCGGGGGTAGCCGGATGAATTTCCTCGATCACTACAATAATGAATTGCGCCATCTGCGCGAAGCCGGCGCGCGTTTCGCCCGCGAGCATCCGCAGATCGCTCCGGCGCTAGGCTTACGACCCAACTCGGTAGCGGACCCCTTTGTCGAGCGTCTGCTGGAAGGCGTGGCTTTTCTGTCGGCCCGAGTGCAAACCCGGCTGGACCTGGAATGCGCCGAATTCGCGCGTCAGGCGCTGGCCCAGGTCTGCCCGCTGTATCTGAGTGCCACGCCGGCGATCAGCAGTTTCGCCTTCCATCCGGACTTTGCTTCGCCTGAGGCCTTCCGCGGCCGCAGCATGCCGCGCGGCACGCTGATCCAGGCGACGCTGCCGGGTGCGGCTCGGCCCGTCACTTTCTCCACCGGGCGCGAAGTGACCCTGTTGCCGCTTAGGCTGGAACGAGCCGAATGCGGCCGCGGCTTGGCCCGGATATCCGCCGAACTGGCGCGGCGGCTGGCCTCGTCCCAGGCCGCCTTGCGGCTGAGCTTCAAGCTGGAGGGAACGGTGGCGCTGGGCGATTTGGCCGCCGTGGAAGGCGGCGCCAAACCCTTACAACTGAGCTTGGCCGGCGATCTGCCGCGCGCTTACGCGCTGCACCGGGCCATGTTGGCCGACGTCGGGGCCTGGTACGCCACGGCCGACGACGGGCGCGGCGGCGAAGTCCTGCTGGAGTTGCCGCTCAGCGGCCTGCGCCTGTCCGCGGCCGACGAGGCCGAGGCGCTGCTGCCCGCCGACGCGGGCGGTTTGCCGGGCTTGCGGCTGCTGCGCGAATACTTCGCCCAGCCGGCGCGGCTGCTCAGCGTGGAATTGGACGCGCTGGCGGCCTTGGCGGCGCGGGCGCCGTCGGCGCGCGGCTTCGAGCTGATCCTGGCTTTGCGCCAGGCGCCGCTGGATCTGATCGGCGAAGTCGACGCGGACCAGTTCCGTCTGTTCGCCACCCCGGCGATCAATCTCTACCCCAAGCGGCTGGACCCGGTGCCTTACGACCCGAACCAGACCGAACAATGGATTCCGGTGGACCGGATGCGGCCGGCGGAGCACCACTTGTGGCGCTTGCTGGAAGTCAATGTGTGCGATAGCAACGGCCGCTCTCGCGAAGCGCGGCCGGCTCTGGACGCCGGCGGCTACCAGAGCGCCCCGGCGGCGGCGCGCTACTCGCTGCGCCGCGAGCCGGCGCTCCAAAGCGAGGGCCCGCGCCAGGCGCGCCCCGACACACTGGGCAGCCACGATTTGATTACCATTTCCGCCTGCGCCGGCGACATCGGTCTGGACGACATCGCCACCCTGACCGGGCGCGCGCTGGTGGCGGACCGCGGTTGGCGGCCGGAAGACCTGCCGGCGGCGGAGCTGCGGGCCGAGGGCGGCGCGGTGGCGCGGCTGGAATGCCTGTGGCCTGCCAGCGCGCCGCGGCCGATCCCGGACCAGGAGCGCTGCTGGCAAGCGGTGGCCCATATCGGCTTGAATCCGCTCAGCTTGCGCGGCGCCGGCCGCCAGGACATCAGCGCTCGGCTGACAGAACAACTGCGGCTGGCCGCGCAGCCGGAGCTGGCGCTGGACCGGCAGCGCATAGACAGCCTGAAGGCCGCGCATCTGCAAGCCGGCTTTTTGCCCGCCGGCCGGAGCTCGCCGCAAGCCCTGGTGCGCGCCGCCCTGGTGGACATCGACATTGCCGCCGTGATGCACGCGGACCGAGGCGGCTGGCTGTTCGGCCGGCTGCTGGCGCAGGCGCTGGCCCAGGCGGTCACGCTCAACGACGGCATCGAGGTCAGCCTGCGGCTGGACGGCGAGCTGGTCAGCAGGCACGGCAATACCCAGCGCGCAGACGGAGAACTGCAATGAAACGGCAGCAGATGATCCGGGAATTGAACCCGCAACGCACCTTCTTCGAACTGATGCGCCGCGTCGAAACCTGGCAATGGCGCTTGCCGGACGCGGCCGCGGCAAGCCGGCTGCGCCGCCGGCCGGACTGGCTGGGCCTGGAACAGGCTGCCGACATGCACTTCGCCAGCAGCGAAATCAGCGGGGTGAGGGTGGAGGAGGCGGAGGACGACGCCGCCGCGCCGCGCGTCAGCGTGGTGTGTCGCCATTTCGGTCTATTCGCGCCCTACGGCCCCTTGCCGCTGCACATTACCGAGCACGCGCTGCACGAGCGCCGGCTGGAGCGCAACGCCGCCTTCGAACGCTTCGTCAACCTGGCTTGCGGCGATCTGGCCTGGCTGCATTACGCCGCCCGCGCGGCGATGCATCCGGCGCTGGGCTACGAGCGCGGTCGCCATCCCTTCGCCGAACGCGTCGCCGCGCTGGCCGGCGCCGCGCCGGAGGCGGACTCTCTGTTGGACCCGCACGCCGCCGCCTGCCGTCGCAGCCATCCCGGCGCTTATCACGCGCCGCGCCGTTCGCTGGCGGACTTGCGAAAAATCCTGGCCGGCTACTTCGGCGCGCCGGTGCGCCTGTCCCCGCGCCAGGGGCGCTGGATACCGCTGCGCGGCGTCGGGGGGCCGCGCCGGCTGGGAAACTGGCGCGTCGGCAGCCGGATCTGGGACGCTCAGCACGCGCTGGACATCACCATAGGGCCGATAGACGCCTCCGAGTTTGCCCGCTGGCGGCGCGGCTCGCCCGCGGTGCTGGCGATGTTCGCCGTCGCCGCCGATTTCGCCGATGGCCGGGCCGCTCCGGTCATCAAGGTCCAGGTCCGCACCCGGCCGGAACTGGCAGGCAAGGTGGGGCGCATGCGCCTGGGGGTGGACGCATGGTCCCGCCCCGGCGTCTCGCTCCGGACTCTCACCGTGTATGAATCATTCCAGGATCCGCTGTGAACCGAGAACGCATCTTCGGCCGCTTAGGCCCAACCGCATACGACACCTTGGTGGAAGCCACCGCTTTGGGGCGCTCGCGCCGGCACGCGCTGGTGGATTTAGATCATTGGCTGCTCTGCCTGCTGCGCCGAGGCGGCGGCGACGTCGCGCTCTTGCTGGAGGCGCTGGATTGCGATCCGGCCGCCGCGCTGCAACGCGTGGGCAAGGCGCTGGAGGCCGCCGAAGCCGGCGGAGAATCGCTGCGCGACATCTCGCCGGCGCTGGAGCGCAGCGTGGCGCCGGCCATCAGCTGGAGCCAGGTGGCCGCGCCGGCCGCCAAGGTGCGCAGCGGCCATCTCTTGCTGGCCTGGCTGGACGAAGAGCCGACGCGGCGCTGGCTGCAGCATAGAGTGGGCCAGGCGCTGGCGAAGTTGTCGCTGGACGATATTGTCGAGCGTTATGAGGCGCTGGCCGGCGCTTGGCCGGAAGCGGCCGACGCGCCTGTCGGAAGCGTTGGCCAGGCGGCCGCCGGCGAAGCCGCCGATCCAGGCGCGGTGCTGCGGCAATGGGGGGTGAGCCTGAGCGAGCAGGCGGCCGCCGGCGAGCTGGATCCGGTGATAGGCCGCGACGCCGAATTGCGCGCGGTGATCGACGTGCTGTCTCGGCGCCGGCAGAACAACCCCATCCTGGTGGGCGAGGCAGGCGTGGGCAAGACCGCGGTGGCCGAGGCGCTGGCTCAGCGCATTCATCGGGGCGAAGTGCCGCCCGGCCTGCGCGGCGCGCAAATCTGGGCCCTGGACGTGGCCAGGCTGCAAGCCGGCGCCGGCGCGCGCGGCGAGTTCGAGCAGCGGCTGCGATCGGTGATAGACGCGGTGATCGCGTCCCCGGCCCCCGTGATTCTGTTCTGCGACGAAACCCATACCCTGATCGGCGCCGGCGGCAACGCCGGCACCGGCGACGCCGCCAACCTGATCAAACCGATGTTGGCGCGCGGCCAGCTGCGCATGGTGGCCGCCACCACCTGGGCGGAGTACAAGCAGTTCATCGAGCCGGACGCCGCCCTGGTGCGCCGTTTCCAGACCGTGGCGGTGGACGAGCCGGACGACGACACGGCTGTGGACATGCTGCGCATGATCGCGCCGCGCTTTGCAGGCCATCACGGCGTGCGCATCGCCGACGCCGCCTTGCGCTCGGCGGTCACGCTGTCGCGCCGTTATCTGCCGGCGCGGCAGTTGCCGGACAAGGCCATCAGCCTGCTGGACACCGCTTGCGCGCGGGTGGCGATGAGCCAGAGCTGCCAGCCGGCGGCGCTGGACCGGCTGCGTCACCGCGCCATGACGCTGGAACAAGCGCTGAACTGGCGCGCCAGCGATGCGAGGCTGGGGCTGTCCACGCCGGAAGACACGGCGGAACTGGAGCGGGAACGCGCCGACACCGCCGCGCGCGCCGACGAACTGGACGCGGCCCTGAGCGAGCAGCGCGCCGAAGTGGACGCCTGGCTGGGCGATCTGGAAGCGGGCGCCGGCGATTCTGAGCGGGCCGAAGCCCTGAGCGGGGCTGATCGGCTGGTGCGTCCCTGGGTGGACGCCCACTCCATCGCCGAAGTGCTGTCGGAGTGGACCCAGGTGCCTGTCACGCAGATGGCGCAAGACGAGGCGCGTCGTCTGATGGCCCTGCGCGAAGGGTTGAACCAGCGGATTCGGGGCCAGGAGAGCGGCCTGGACGCCATCGTGGAGGCGCTGCAAGTGGCGCACTCCGGCCTGGGCGATCCGCGCCGGCCGCTGGCGGTGATGCTGCTGGCCGGCCCCACCGGCACCGGCAAGAGTCAGACCGCTGCTGAGTTGGCGCAGGCGCTGTTTGGCGGCGAGCGCAATCTCTTGCGCTTCAATATGAACGAATTCCAGGAAGCCCACACCGTGTCCACGCTGAAAGGCGCGCCGCCGGGCTATGTCGGCTACGGCCGAGGAGGGCGGCTGACCGAGGCGGTGCGCAAGAAACCCTACAGCGTGCTGTTGCTGGACGAGTTCGACCGCGCCCACCCGGACGTGCACGAAATGTTCTACCAAGTGTTCGACCAGGGCTGGATGGAGGACGGCGAAGGGCGGCACATCAACTTCCGCAACTGCCTGATTTTGCTGACCAGCAATCTGGGCGACGCCGAAATCGAGGCCGCTTGCGCGGCGGAGCCCGAAGTCTCGCAGTCCCGGCTGGACGCGCTGGCGCGCGAACGCTTGCAGCGCCGTTTCGCGCCGGCCCTATTGGCTCGGATGCGGGTAGTGGCCTTCCGGCCGCTGGGCGAGCCGGCCTTGGCCGGCATCGCGCGCCAGGCTTTGGACGACATCGGCCTGCGCCTGAGCGCCAACGGCCTGGCTTGGCGCGCCGACGCCGAGGCCGCGGACTGGATCGCCCGCGCGGTGGCCAGGCACCCGGCCAGCGGCCGCGCGGTGGGCGACTTGCTGCGCCAGCGAGTGATGCCGGCCATCGCCCGCGGGGTGCTGGAGGCGCGCGCCGCCGACCGCGCCTTGCGCAGCGTGCGCTTGAGCGCCGCCGACAAGCTGGAATTGATTTTCGACGACGGGGAGGGCGTGCCGTTGCCGCCGCCAGCGCCGGCCGAATCCGCCATCCCGGGAGAAACCGCATGCGTTTGATCGAACTGCACAGCCCTTTGCTGGACGCGGACAGCGTCGCGCTGAGCTTCAAGGCGGACGAGCGCCTGTCGCAGGAACCCAGCTATCAGCTCGACATCGCCTGCGCCGATCCGGCGCTGGACCTGGACGGCCTGCTCGGCTCGCCACTGACGGTGGACATCGACCTGGGCGACGAGGGCGTCCGGCCCTTCCACTGCCAGGTGCTGGGCGGCTACGACAGCGGCCAGACCCAGGACCGCTACACCTATACGCTGGAACTGGGCAGCTGGCTGTCCTTCCTGGCCGAGAACCAGAACTGCCGCGTGTTCCAGCAACTGACGGTGCCGCAGATCGTCGAGCAAGTGTTCGCCGAGCACCAGCGGCCGGATTTCCGCTTTGAGCTGGAACACGCCTACGAACCACGCGAATACTGCGTGCAGTTCCTGGAGTCCGACCTCAACTTCGTCAAGCGGCTGCTGGAGGACGAGGGCATTTACTTCTGGGTCGAGCACCAGCCGGAGCGCCATGTGGTGGTGCTGTCCGACACCCAGCGCTTCGACGACCTGGCCGCCGGCTACGGCCGGCTGCGCTTCCTGCCGGACGGCGACGAGTTCCGTCCGGTGCCGGGCCGCGAAGGCGTGCAGCGGCTGCAACGCGGGCGGCGGGTGAGGCCGACCAATGTCGCGCTGCGCGACTTCGACTACCACGCGCCGTCCAACCGCCTGGACAGCGACGCTCAGGAGACCCAGACCAGCCTGGACGGCATCCGGCTGGAACACTACGACTACGGCGCGGGCTATAGCGATCAGGCCGGCGGCGACCGGCTGGCGAGGCTGCGGCTGGAGGCGCTGCAGGCGGACTCCCACCAGCTCACCGGCACGGCCAACGCCCGCGGGCTGGCCACTGGCGGCGCTTTCACGCTGGAAGGCCATCCGGATGCGGCGCGCAACCGCCGCTACTACGTGACCGCCAGCCAGCTGACCTTCTTGCAGGACGGGCCGGACAGCAGCGGCCAGGGCCGCAATGTGATGGTCGTATTCCGCGCGATGCGGGACGACCGGCCGTTCCGCCCGTTGCGGCTGACGCCCAAGCCCATCCTGCCCGGCATCCAGAGCGCGACGGTGGTGGGGCCGGTGAACGCGGAGGTGCATACCGACAAGCTGGGCCGCATCCGCGTCCACTTCCACTGGGACCGTTACAAGACCCAGGAGGAGGACGCCTCATGCTGGATCCGGGTGTCGCAGGCCTGGGCCGGCAAGGGCTGGGGCGTGCTGGCCATGCCGCGGGTGGGCCAGGAAGTGCTGGTCACTTATGTGGACGGCGATCTGGACCGGCCCATGGTCACCGGCATCGTCTACAACGGCGACAACCCAACGCCTTACGACTTGCCGAAAGACATCCGCTATACCGGTCTGGTCACGCGCTCCTTGAAGCAGGGCCGCTACAGCAACGCCAGCCAGATCACCTTCGACGACCAGCGCGGCGCCGAGCGGGTGATGGTGCATGCCGAACGCGACATGCAGCAGACCACCGAGCGCAACAGCTCGGAGGCGGTGGGCCAGGACAAGAACACCTCGGTCAAGGGCACCTCCACCTCGGTCACTGGGGCTTCGATCAGTTTCACGGGGGTGTCGGTGTCCTTCACCGGCCTGTCGGCCAGCTTCACCGGGGTATCGACCAGCTTTACCGGCCTGTCCACCAGCTTCACCGGGGTCTCGACCAGTTTTACCGGCGTCTCCACCGGCTTCACCGGGGTGTCGACCGGCTTCACCGGCGTATCCACCAGCTTCACCGGAATCTCCACCGGGTTCACCGGGGTGTCCACCAGCTTTACCGGGGTGTCCACCAGTCTGACCGGCACCAGCACCTCGGTGACGGGCACCTCTCAGAGCATGACGGGCATTTCTTGCTCGATGACGGGCACCAGCGTATCGGCCACCGGCATGTCGCAAAGCATGACTGGGGTGTCCTCGTCCTATACCGGCACCTCCACCAGCGTGACCGGCAATAGCTGCTCGGTCACCGGCACGTCCAAGAGCGTGACCGGCACTTCGATGTCGGACACGGGCTCGTCCACCAGCATCACCGGCACCTCGATGTCCACCACCGGCTCGTCCACCAGTGTGACGGGCTGCTCGATGTCCACCACCGGTTCCTCCGCCAGTGTCACCGGTTGCTCGGTGTCCACCACCGGCGCCTCCGCCAGCGTGACCGGTTCGTCGATCTCGGTTACCGGCTCGTCCACCGGCGTCACCGGTTCCAGCATGTCCACCACCGGTTCCTCGGTCAGCAGTACCGGCTCCAGCGTGTCCAGCACCGGCTCCAGTTGCTCAACCACCGGGGTCAGCTATTCCTACACCGGCGCGTCCTACTCGGATACCGGCGTGGATCTGAAAAAGCTGGGCATGCAGGTGAAAAGCTGATGACGCGACCAAGGTTCGGATACTGGAAAGGAGGACAGGCATGCGTTTGATCGAATTGCACAGCCTCTTGCTGGACGTCGACAGCGTCGCGCTGAGCTTCAAGGCGGACGAGCGTCTGTCGCAGGAACCCAGCTATCAGCTCGACATCGCCTGCGCCGATCCGGCGCTGGACCTGGACGGCCTGCTCGGCTCGCCACTGACGGTGGACATCGACCTGGGCGACGAGGGCGTCCGGCCCTTCCACTGCCAGGTGCTGGGCGGCTACGACAGCGGCCAGACCCAGGACCGCTACACCTATACGCTGGAACTGGGCAGCTGGCTGTCCTTCCTGGCCGAGAACCAGAACTGCCGCGTGTTCCAGCAACTGACGGTGCCGCAGATCGTCGAGCAAGTGTTCGCCGAGCACCAGCGGCCGGATTTCCGCTTTGAGCTGGAACACGCCTACGAACCACGCGAATACTGCGTGCAGTTCCTGGAGTCCGACCTCAACTTCGTCAAGCGGCTGCTGGAGGACGAGGGCATTTACTTCTGGGTCGAGCACCAGCCGGAGCGCCATGTGGTGGTGCTGTCCGACACCCAGCGCTTCGACGACCTGGCCGCCGGCTACGGCCGGCTGCGCTTCCTGCCGGACGGCGACGAGTTCCGTCCGGTGCCGGGCCGCGAAGGCGTGCAGCGGCTGCAACGCGGGCGGCGGGTGAGGCCGACCAATGTCGCGCTGCGCGACTTCGACTACCACGCGCCGTCCAACCGCCTGGACAGCGACGCTCAGGAGACCCAGACCAGCCTGGACGGCATCCGGCTGGAACACTACGACTACGGCGCGGGCTATAGCGATCAGGCCGGCGGCGACCGGCTGGCGAGGCTGCGGCTGGAGGCGCTGCAGGCGGACTCCCACCAGCTCACCGGCACGGCCAACGCCCGCGGGCTGGCCACTGGCGGCGCTTTCACGCTGGAAGGCCATCCGGATGCGGCGCGCAACCGCCGCTACTACGTGACCGCCAGCCAGCTGACCTTCTTGCAGGACGGGCCGGACAGCAGCGGCCAGGGCCGCAATGTGATGGTCGTATTCCGCGCGATGCGGGACGACCGGCCGTTCCGCCCGTTGCGGCTGACGCCCAAGCCCATCCTGCCCGGCATCCAGAGCGCGACGGTGGTGGGGCCGGTGAACGCGGAGGTGCATACCGACAAGCTGGGCCGCATCCGCGTCCACTTCCACTGGGACCGTTACAAGACCCAGGAGGAGGACGCCTCATGCTGGATCCGGGTGTCGCAGGCCTGGGCCGGCAAGGGCTGGGGCGTGCTGGCCATGCCGCGGGTGGGCCAGGAAGTGCTGGTCACTTATGTGGACGGCGATCTGGACCGGCCGATGATCACCGGCATCGTCTACAACGGCGACAACCCGACGCCGTACGACCTGCCCAAGGACATCCGCTACACCGGCTTGGTCACGCGCTCCTTGAAGCAGGGCCGCTACAGCAACGCCAGCCAGATCACCTTCGACGACCAGCGCGGCGCCGAGCGGGTGATGGTGCACGCCGAGCGCGACATGCAGCAGACCACCGAGCGCAACAGCTCGGAGGCGGTGGGCCAGGACAAAAACATCGATGTGAAAGGGACCTCGACCTCGGTGACTGGAGCTTCGATCAAGTTTACCGGGGTGTCGGTGTCCTTCACCGGTCTGTCGGCCAGCTTTACCGGGGTATCGACCAGCTTTACCGGTCTGTCCACCAGCTTCATCGGGGTATCGACCAGTTTTACCGGCGTCTCCACCGGCTTCACCGGGGTGGACACCAGTTTTAAGGGCGTTTCCACCAGCTTCGTCGGGATATCGACGAGTTTCATCGGGGTGTCGACCAGCTTTACCGGGGTGTCCACCAGCCTGACCGGCACACGCACCTCGGTGACCGGCACCTCGCAGGGCATGACCGGCGTGTCCACCTCGATGACGGGCACCAGTGTGTCGGCCACCGGCATGTCGCAAAGCATGATCGGCGTGTCTTCGTCCTATACCGGCACCTCTACCAGCGTGACCGGCAACAAGATGTCGGTGACCGGCAGCTCCAAGAGCGTGATCGGCACTTCGATGTCGGACACCGGTACCTCAATCAGCGTGACGGGCACTGAGATGTCGACCACCGGCAGCGCCACCAAGGTGGTCGGCAGCAAGATGTCCACCACCGGGTCCGACGCCAGCGTCACCGGCTGTTCGGCGTCCACCACCGGCGCCTCGGTCAAGCTGGTGGGCAGCGACACTTCGCTGACCGGCGCTGAAATCAAAGCGGTGGGCAGCAAGATGTCCAGCACCGGCTCCAGCATCAGTTCCGTGGGCTCGGAAGTCAGCAGCACCGGCTTTAGCAGCTCCACCACCGGTTTCAAATACTCCTACACCGGCGCGTCCTATTCGGACACCGGCGTGGATCTGAAAAAAGTCGGCATGGAGGTCAAAAGCTGATGCCCTTGCGTCATATCAAACCCCAGGCGGCGCTTGTTTCCTCGTCGCGCACCCAGATTGGCTCCCAAGCCATGTTGCGCATCGGCGTCGGCATCGGTTTCCGCCTGAGCGATCCCTTCATCCTGGCGCACGAGGCCGCGTGCTGGGAGGCGATCAAGGCGGCCAAGCCGGCGCTGCCGCTGTTCGAACCGGCAATGCCCAAGCTGCGCGCCGAATGGCTGTTGTTGGGCAGCGCGCATTATCGCGGCCCGGCGGCCGGCGTCGGCGTATTGGACTGGCTGGCCGAGGCTGAGCTGGGCGGCGTGCGCAAGATCGCGAGCTGCCGGGCGCAGCCGCGTATAGACGGCGGACGCGTCGAGGCCAGCCTGGCGCTGGACCCGCGCCAGGCCGCTGCCGGCCTGCAAGGCGAAAATCCTTTCGGCCAACGCCACGCGTCGCCGCCTTTGCAACGGGTCCGCGGCTTGAACGTGAGCCCGGCGCCGCTGGCGGCGATGGGGCCGCTGGGCGGCGACTGGCCGGAGCGCCGCCAATGGCAGCCGCGCTTCGCCGGCTCTCCGCAAGCGATGGCGGACGACGGCAGCCATATGGGATGGCCGGCGGCCACCGATCTGCGCTTTTTCCAGCAGGCTGCGCCGGACCAGTGGTCGGACCAAGCCTGCTGGCCGGCTCAAGCTCCGTACGCGCTCAGCGGCTTTCGCGGTGGAGAAGTCCAGGGACGGTTGCCGGCTGTGCGGCCGCTGCTGCTGGCGGGGCGAGGGGACGGCCCGCTGGACGAACGGCCGGAGCTGGCGTTGCAAACCGTGTGGCTGCTGCCGGACGCGGACCTGGGCGTGATGTGGTGGAACGGCTTCCTGCCCTTGGACTATGTGCTGGACGACGGCGTAGGCCGGCTGGCGCTGGGCTTCAAGGACGCCGCCGAAGCGGAGCGGCCAGAGGCGCTGGCCGCCTTCGCCGAACGCCGCGCGCGGCTGGACGACCAGGACCCGCTGCTGCTGGCCGATCACGCGCTGATGCCGGACCCGGCGCGCGGCTGGGTCTGGGAACAGATACTCGATTCCGCCGACCATCCGCGCTTCGCGCCGCCGCCGCGCGACCGCGCCGAAATCCTCGCGCGACTGGAGCAGAACCACGAGGACTTGCGCGAGGCGCAGACGGCGCAGACCCGGCTGCAGTCCTTTGTACGCGCCAATGAAAACGCCTTGGCTGGCCTGCCGCAAGCGGCGCCCGACGGCGAGGACTGGCGCGCGCGGCTGCAAAGCGAGCGCGGCCCCTGGAGCGAGCTGACCATACGCGACGCCGACCTGAGCGGCCTGGTCTTCGACGGCCGCGAGCTGAGCCAGATCCGTTTCGAGCGCTGCAAGCTGGACCACGGCCGCTGGCGGCAATGCCGGCTGGAACAGGTGCAGTTCGTCGATTGCTCGCTAGCCGGCACCGTGCTGGACGCGGTGCGCTGGACCGGCGGCGGTCTGAACCGCTGCAATCTGGGCGCCAGCGTTTGGAACAGCGTCGAACTGGCGCAGTTGGGCATAGAGGATTGCCGGCTGGACGACATCGCGATTAACGGCGGCGCCTGGCGCGCGGTCACGGTGCAGGGCGAGGGCGGCGCCGGCGGCCGGGTTGGCCTGCTGCGTTGGGACCAGGTCAATTGGTGCGGGGTTCGCGCGGAGGATTGGCATTTCACCGGGGTACAAGCCGACGGACTGGGGCTAGTGGAGTGCCAACTGCCGCGTAGCGGCTGGCGGCAATGCCGGCTGTTGAAGTTCAGCGCGCTGGACACGGATCTGTCCGCCAGCGTCTGGCAGCGCTGCCAGCAGCGTTTCGGCGTGGTGTCCCACGGCAGCTCGCTGCGCCAGGCGCGGCTGGAAGACTGCGAGCTGCTGTCTTGCAGTTGGCAGGAGCTGGACGCGGCTCAGCTGCGGATCGAGCACTGCGCCTGCCCGCAGCTGCACGCGCAGCGGCTGCGGGCGCCGGATTCGCTGTGGCGGGGCTGCGCGCTGGACGGCCTCAACGCCACCCACGCCGAGTTGTCGCGAGCGCGCTTCGAAGCCTGCGCCTTGAAGGACGCGCTGTTCTACGGCGCGACCTTGAGCGACAGCTGGATGGAGGGCTGCAATCTGATCGACGCCAAAACCGCCTGGATGCGGCCGCCGGCCGGCGGCGGCTGGCGCGGCAATCTGGAAACCGGCCGCCAGGACTGGCCGAGGAGGGCGCAATGAGCGCGGCGCGGGAGGACTCGCTGCGCGAGTTGGCCGGGCAACTGCCCGCCGTGGTGGAGGGCCGCCACTTTGACGCGCCGCCGGCGGCGACGCTGAGCCGCACCGTCTACATCGACTGCCGTTTCGAGCGCGTGCACTGGCGACAGTGCCGTTTCGAAGAGACGCGTTTCGTCAATTGCCGCTTCGAGGCCAACCGTTTCGAACGCTGCGTCTGGCGCGAAGTAGGCTGCGCCGACAGCCAGTTCATCGACTGCGTTTGGGAGGAGTGCGAGTTGGAGCGGGTGGGCTGGCAGCGGGTGATCGCGTCCGGGGCCGAGTGGCGAGGCGGGCGGCAACGGGATTTTTCCTGCGTGGAATTGGACGCCGCCGGCTGGCGCGTCAGCGATGTTCGCAGCGAGCACGGCTCTTTCGTCGACTGCCGGCTGCGGGAATGGCGGCTGCAGGGCGGCCGCTGGTCGGACAGCGCCTGGATACGCAATCAGCTGGACGGCTTTAGCGTGGAGGAGGCCGAGCTGCACAACTTCATTCACGGCCAAAGCCAGGCGCGGCGCGTGGCGCTGAGCGCCTGCCGCGGCTTGAACGCGCGCTGGATAGATTGCGAACTGGAGCATATGGCGCTGGATCACTGCGAGCTGAAACAGGCGGCCTGGTCGCACAGTGTCTGGAACGGCGGCGCCATCCGCTCCAGCCGCCTGGCCGGCGCCAGTTTCGACCAGGCCCGGCTGCGCCGAGTGCAGACGCGCGAGGCGGATCTGGAGCAGGCCATGTTCGACGGCGCGCGCTTGGAGGATTGCGCTTTTGAGCAATTGAACGCGCCGCGGCTATCGCTGCGGCAGGCGCGGCTGGAGCAGGTCAACCTGTCGGGCGCCAATCTGCGCGGACTGGACGCCAGCGGCGCCGCGCTGCAGTCGGTGAAGTTGTCCGGCTGCGATTGCCGCGGGGGCCGGCTGGTAGGCCAGCCGCGCGGTGCATGGAGCGCGGCCGACACCGCCGGCGCGCTGTTCGACGATAGCAAACTTGAGCAAGACCGGGCTTGGCGGCAACAGGCGCAGCCCGGACCTAGAGGAGCCGCATGATGACATGGATGCAAGAAAGCGCCCTGGCCTGGGCCGAAACTCCGGCCGAGTCCGATCCAGTGCTGCGCGCGCTGCGCGTGGGCACGCCTACGCAGCGACCCAGCCAGGAATGGCTGCCGGCGCGGGTATGCGCGCAAGGCGAGAAGGACGGCGAATGGCTGGTCCGGCTGCCGTCCGGCGCGCTGCGCCAGGCGCGCGCCGCCTTCAGTTGCCTGGTGCGGCCGCAACGCGGCGATCTGGTGCAACTGGCTGCGGCGGATGAGGCTTGCTGGGTGTTGGCCATCCTGGAGCGCCCGCAGCCGGGCGGGGTTTGCCGCTTGGAACTGGGCGCGGCCAGCGTGCAACTGCACGCCGCCGAACTGCATCTGTGCGCCGACGGCGAGCTGAGCCTGAGCGGCAGGCAGCTCAACAGCCGCGCCCAGGCCATCGCCACCGCGGCGCAGGAGCGGCAGACCCATATCGGCGGCACCGACGCCGAGCATTGCGGCAGCCTGTTGCTGCACGCGGACCGCCACATGGGGCTGCACGCCAAGAGCACGGCGCTGAGCTCGGCTTCGCTGTTGAAGCTCGACGCTGGCCAGATTCACGTTGCCTAAAGGAGAAATGCGATGTTCGCCAATTGTTCCGCCGGCGGCATGGCCCTCGCGGCTTCCGACGTTTGCAAGACCCCGCCGCTGGGGATTCCGTCCACCTACGCCAATATCGCCAACAAGCCGGAGGCGGTGCCCAATGTGCCGACCATCATTTACGCCGGCGGCCCGGTGCACAACCTCAACACCATCATTCCGATGACTCACGGCGACGAGGGCGGCTCCATGGGCGGGGTGGCCTCCGGCACGGTGGCGGCGCTGTCCCGCCACGTGACCGGCTCCGGCAAGGTGCTGATCCAGGGCGCGCCGCAGACGCGGCTGACCGACACCAATCTGCCCAATAACCAGAACACCGCCGGGCAGACGGTGGCGCCTTCCCAGACCATCACCATGACCTTGAGCTAATGATCTCTTTTCCCTTTGTCCGGCGCGCGCTGCTGCTGTGCGCGCTGGCTGGTCTGGCAGGCTGCTCTTCGCTGTTTTCCTCGCGCGGAGACGACGGGCCGCGCCAGTTGCACGTCACCCTGGTGGGCGGCGGCCAGCTCAACAACAGCGGCGGCGGACCGCGGCCGGTGCAGGTCTGCCTGTACGTGGTGCGAGAAGCCAACTGGCTGCCGCCTGCCGGGCTGGAGGATTCCAGCTGCGCCCAGCGCGGCCGGGAAGTGGCGGCCGAATCCCGCCACGTGGTGGCGCCCAACCAGGTGCAGCAAGTGCTGCTGCCGGCGTCCGGCTCGGACCCGGTCTGGCTGTTGGCGGACGCCGATTTCGCCAGCAAGCCGCCCGGCTACGCGCCGCTGCGCATCCGGGTGGACGGCCGCCAGCTGATCCATTTGGCGGTGCTGCTGGAGCGCAACCGCATTGTCGACGCTCTGCGGCCCGCCGCCGCCCCATTGGCGGACGTCTCCGCGTCGGCCCCGGCCGCGTCGCCGACGCCGGCCAAGCCCTCCCGCAAGCCTTGGCGCAAGACGCGCAAGGCGCCCATCGCCCATTTGGAGGAAAGCCCATGAGCGCTTTGCCAGTAGGACCCGTCGCCTGGAGCGACGGCATGTTGATAGAGACCCAGCATTTTCAGCAGCAGGAACGCCACTTGGCTCATCAGTTCGGCCTGCGCCTGCGTCAGACCTCCAACCATGGCTGGGGCTTTTCCCTGCTGGATGTGGACAGCGACGGTTTGGGGCTCGGCCGCTTGGGCCTGCGCGCGGCCGAAGGCATATTGCCGGATGGCACCCCGTTCGCGCTGCCGGCTCACGACCCTTTGCCGGCCCCGCTGGACACCTCGGACGCCCAGGCCGGCGACATTGCCTGCCTGGCGCTGCCGGCCGCCGGTTGCGGCGGCCCGGAAATGGCCTTTGGCGACGCGTCGGCGGCCGCGCGCTACCGCGCCGCCGCCACCGAGGTGCCCGATCTCAGCGTGGGCCTGGACGCGCCGGGCTCGCCGCGCCGCCTGACGCTGGAAACCGGCCGCATGATGACGCGGCTGTGCTGGCAATCGCAATTGCGCGCCGAGGAAACCGCCTTGCCCTTCGCCCGGGTGGCGGGGCGCAGCAGCGCGCTGACGCTGTTGCTGGACCCGCGTTTCATCCCGCCGCTGCTGGACAGCCGCGCCCACCAGACGCTGCGAGCGCTGATCGAGGAGTTGCAAAGCACGCTGCAAGTGCGGCTGGCCGGCAGCGCCGGCTTGCGAGTGCTGTCCGCCGGCGGCGGCCTGGCGGACCTGGTGGAGTTGATGCTGCGCCAGGGCATCGCCGAATACCGGATGCGCTTGGCTCACCTGGACGCCTTCAACCCGCTGCCGCCGGCCTTGCTGTTCCAGGAGTTGATCGGCCTGCTGGGCCGGCTCAGCGTGCTGCCCGGCGTGGACGAGGCATTGGCCGAGCGGCAGTTCGCCTACCGCCACGATGAGCTGCAAGCCAGCTTCGAGCCGCTGGCCGCCACCTTGCGCTACGCGCTGGCCAGGGTGATCGAAACCCCGGTGCTGCCGCTGAAGTTTGAAGACCGCGGCGATCAAGTGCATGTCTGCGTGGTGGACCGCCAGTGGAAGCTGCAGAAGATGGTCTTCGCCTTCTCCGCGGCGATGCCGGCGGACAAGCTGCGCCAGCTCTTGCCGCAGCAGGTCAAACTGGGCGCGGTGGAACAGATACAGAAGCTGGTGGACTTGCAATTGCCGGGCGCGCGGCTGATCCCGACGCCCAACCCGCCGCGCCAGGTGCCGTACTACGCGCAGAGCGTGTACTTCGAAGTAGAGTCCAGCGACCCGTTTTGGGCGCAGGCCTTCGCCGGCTCGGCGCTGGCGCTGCGCATCGTCGGGGACTTCCAGGATATGCGGTTCGAGGCCTGGGGGCTGCGCGAAGGCAAGGTCGCTTAGAACCTGTTTACGACCTGCCGCGCAGCTTAGCGGGGTCGTAAAACAGGCTCAAAACCAAGATAGCCGAAAGAGTGAACGAAAATGAATCTGCTGCACAATTTTTCCTCCATCTTCCGCCGGGCCTCCGCCGCGCACCTGAACAGCGGCATGCTGGAGGGCGCGATGCGCAGCCGGCTGGAAAACCTGCCTTTGCTGATGCCGGGCCAGCAAGTGTCCACCTTGGAGGCCGAAGCCGAACCGGAAGCCTTGAACGCCTTGCCGCTGGCCCTCCCACCCGCCGCGCCGCCGACGGCGGGCGCGGGCAGGGCGCAGGCGGAGACCGACGACGCGCCGGTGATCTATCAGCGCTCCGGAGCGCGCGGCGGCCTGCTCAAGGCCGGCTTGCAACAAGCGCAATGGGATAACCCCTTCATCTCCCATGCCTTGCCGGCGGTGCTGCAATTACAGCGGCTTCAAGGCGGCGCGGCGGAGAGCCAGGCGCAGATCCGCGCCCAATTGGGCCTGGAACTCAAGCTTTACCGAGAACGGCTGGCCGCGTCCGGCTGCGAGTGGCAGCAGGCTCAGGACGCCTCCTATCTGCTGTGCACCTATCTGGATGAAGTCTGCAACGACGCGGCGCGCGGCGCCGGCCAACAGCCCTACGACGGCGAGCGCAGCCTTTTGGTGGAGTTCCACGACGACGCCTGGGGCGGGGAAGACGCCTTCGCCGACTTGCAGCGCTGGCTGCGCCACGAGCCGGCGCCCACCCCTTTGCTGGAGCTTTACGAGTTGGTGCTGGCCTTGGGCTGGCAGGGCCGCTACCGGGTGCTGGAGCGCGGCGAGGCGTTGCTGCAGGATTTACGCTCGCAGCTGCATGCCGCCATTTGGCGCCAGCGGGAGCCGGAGCCGCTGGGGGCGGAATTGATCGAGCCCCCGCCGCCCCCGCCGCCGCCGGAGCCCGAAGCGCCCCCTCGCCAGCGCTGGCTGACGCCCTTGCGCTGCGGCGCCATCGCGCTGGGCGTAGTGGCGCTGGCCTACGGCGCGGCCAACATCAGCCTGGATCTGCTGGGCCGGCCGATACGCGAAGCCCTGGCGGCCTGGACCCCGCCGCTGCGCAGCATCAATCTGGCCACCACCTTGCCGCCTCCGCTGCCGCAGCTGCTGTCCGAAGGCTGGCTGGTGGCCTATAAGCACCCGCAGGGCTGGCTGCTGGTTTTCCGCAGCGACGGCGCCTTCGACGTGGGCAAGGCCGAGGTGCGGGCCTCCTTCCAGAAAAACATCGAACGGCTGGGCCAGGCTTTCGCGCCGTGGCCGGGCGATCTGGAGGTGATAGGCCACACCGACCGCCAACCCATCCAGACCAGCGCCTTCCCCAGCAATCAGCGCTTGTCCGAGGCGCGCGCGCGCTCGGTGGCGGACTCTCTGCGCCAGACCGCGATCCCCGGCGGCGCGCACGCGCCCGACAACGCGGTGGCGCGCCGCATCGACTCCTCTGGACGCGGCGACAGCGCGCCGTTGGACGCGGCGCAGACCCCTGCCGCCTATGAACGCAACCGCCGCGTCGACGTGTTGTGGAAAGTGGCCGACGCCGCCAAGGGCGCACAGGTCCATCCGTCCGCCCCCCAAGCCCAATCCCCGCAGACGCCCGCCCCGCTGGCGCTGGCGCCCGGCGTCGGCATAGGCTACGGACCCAGCCCGCTTGAGCCCGGCTATAAGGAGCAACAACCATGATCCGGCAAAGTATGCGCGTGTTGATCGCGCTGTTGATCGCGCTGGCGATCTGGTGGATAGGACCGCTGATTTCCATCGGCGTCTACCGGCCGCTGGGCTGGGCGCTGCTGCGGCAAATCTTAGTCGCGGCAGCGTTGATCTGGGGCTTCTGGCCGCTGCTGAGCTGGCTGTGGGGCCGGCTGACCGCCGCGCCGCGTTCCTTCCGCCGCGCGCCCAAACCGGCGCCCGAGCCTGAGCCGGCCCCCGGCCCGCCGGATTACATCAGCGACACTTTGCAGCAACTGGAACGCCAGCTGAGCCGCCGCGGCGGCGCGCCGCTGCCGTGCTATCTGCTGTTGGGCGCCGCCGGCAGCGGCAAAAGCAGCTTGTTGTCCTGGACGCTGCGCGATGGAGCGGAGCCGGCTGCGGCGATAGGACAGGGCCTGGGACTGGACTTCCGCCTGTCCTCGGACGCGGTGTGGCTGGATACCCAGGGGCAGTGGAATATCAGCGAAGGTTACGACCAAGAGGCCGCGGCGGCCTGGGACAAGCTGCTGGCCGGTCTGGTCGCTTTGCGCGACAAGATCCGCGTCAGCGGAGTGGTGCTGTGCGTGGGCGGCGACGATTTGATCTCGATGGCGTCCAAACGCCGTCAGCAAATGGCCGCCACTTTGCGCCAACGCCTGCTCAAGCTGCGCGACGGCCTGGGCCGCACCCCCAACGTCTACCTGGCGCTGACCGGGACGGACCGGCTGGACGGCGCGTTGGCGATGCTGAACCAGATGCGGCCGGAGCGCTGGGCGCGCGGCATCGGCTTCCCCTTGCCGCTGGACGCCGGCGCGGACGCTTCCAGCGCTTGGGCGCCGGCCTTGCATAGCCTGGAACAACGGGTGCAACGCCAAGTATTGTTTGCCGCGCCCTTGGCCGGCGAGGTGGAGGTCAACCACGCCCAGCTGCGCTTCGTGGAGGCGCTGGGCCGGCTGCGCCAAGCGCTGCAAGGCTTGCTGCCGCCGCTGTTCGCCCGCGACGGCGACGAAGACGCCGCCCATTTGCGCGGGCTGTGGCTGGGTTCGGTGGCGGAAGTGGCCGACATTGAAATCGACGGCCCGGAGCCGACGACGCGGCCCTTGGGCGAGCTGTGGACGCCCTTGCTGCGGCAGGTGGCCGTGGAACGGCAATTGATGGAGCAGAACCTGACCGCGGCCGAACGCCAGGCGCGGGAACGGCCGGCTCCGCCCGCGCCGCCATCGCGCAAGCGCCGGTTGCTGAACGCGCTGCGCTGGGCGGCTTTGCCGGCGCTGGCGCTGGCCTTGCTGGTCTGGGTGGCCTGGGGCTATTTCGCCGAGCGCAACTATCTGGAATACGTCTGGGCTCAGTTCAGCGAGGGCAAGACACTGGCGCGGGAACAGGCCGGCAGCGCGCCCAGCGCCGGATCGCCGTTGCTGGCGGTGGCGGCGCAAATGCGCTACGCGCAGGCCCAGGCTGAAAGCGCCGAGCGCGGGATGAGGACGCCGTACTTCGAGCACCGCCGCGTGGCTGAAACCGCCACCGCCACCTATCACCGCCACTTGCAGAAAACGCTGATGCCGGAACTGTACAACGAGGTGAAGCGCACCTTGCAGGCGCAGACCGAAGGCAGCCCCGGCGACATCTTCCTGACGCTCAAGGTCTATCTAATGTTGTGCCGGCCGCAGTACCGCTCCGCCAGCGCGGTGGAGCGTTGGATCTCCGGTCGCTGGGAAGCGCTGTCCGAAGGGCAGTACAACGACGAGGACCGGCGCATGCTGATCGCCGACGCGCGCGCGCTGATCACGCTGCCCGGCCTGCCGGCGGCGCCGGAGGACGCCAACCTGGTGCAGACCGCCCGCGCCCGCGCTTCGCAGATTCCGGTAGTGACTCGGGTGCTCAACCATGTGCGGGAGCAGGGCCTGCCGTCCCAGATACAGGACATCTCGCTGGCGCGCGCGGCGGGCTTTGGCTCGGCGATGAGCTTGCGCATGCGCAACAACGTGCCGGACACCGACAGCGCCGTTTCCGGCTGGTACACCCGCGCAGGTTATGTGGACGCCTTCCTGCCTCGGCTGGAGCCCAGCGCCCGCGCCATGCTGGAGGAGCAGAGCTGGGTGCTGCGCAACGAGCCGCTGCGCGGCAATGGCTTTGAGATCGACAGCCTGGTGCAGAAGCTGGCCGACAGCGCCCGCAATCAATATCTGCAGGACTACATCACCGCTTGGCAAAGCTTTTTGGCCAATGTCAGCGTGCGCTCCGTCACCGGCCTGGACGACGCCGCGCAGTTGGCGGCATCGATGATGAACTCGCAATCGCCGCTGGCCAATCTGCTGCGTTTCGCCGGACGCGAAACCATGTTGACCGGCAGCTACGACGGCGGCATGGATAGTTGGATAGATCGCCAGAAGGCGCGGCTGGAAAAAAGCCGCCGCTCTCTGGTGGGCGAGATCAACGGCGAGCGCTACCGCACCACCTTGCTGCCGGAGCACGCGGTGGAGGAGCACTTCCAGGCCTTGCGCCAGATCGCCAAGCAACTGGAGAAGAACGACAACAGCGGCAGCAATCCGCTGGCGCGGCTGTTCGATTCTTTGTACCGCCAGCTGGGCCTGGTCAACGGCGCCCTGCAAACCGGCCAAGTGCTGCCGGCGCAATACGATGTGTTCACCAAGCTGCGCGGCGACGCCGGCCTGCAGCCGGAGCCGGTGCGCGGCATTATGCTGGACCTGATCAACAACGGCAGCGCCGCCACCTCCAGCCAGACCCAGGCGGTGCTGAACAAGGGCGCGGCCGGCGCCACGCGCAGCGCCTGCGATCAGGGCTTGACCGGCCGCTACCCGTTCCGCCGAGGCGCCGGCGCGGACGCCAGCGTTGAGGGCTTTGAGCGGCTGTTCGCCCCCCAGGGCGCGATGGCGATGTACTTCCGCGAGCATCTGGCCGCCTATGTCGATACCTCGGTGACGCCGTGGAAAGCGCGCAGCGTGGACGGCGGCAAACAGGCGCTGCTGAGCCAAGAGGTGATTGGCGCTTACGAAAGCGCCAGCCGCATCCGCGATGCGATGCTGGACGACGGCGGCCGCTTGCGGGTGCCCACGGTGTTGCGCTTCCTGGACATGGACCCGCAACTGGCCGAGGTGCAGTTGGACCTGGCCGGCCAGACTCTGCGTTTCGCCCACGGCGCCACCACGCCGCAGCGCATCGACTGGAACGGTCAGAGCCAGAAGCTGGCGATACGGCTGCAAATGAAGTCGGTGGACGGCCGCGTCAACACCTTGCAATACGACGGACCATGGGCGCTGTTCCGTTTCTTCGACGCCGGCCGCGGCGTGGGAGGGACCGCGGACCGCCGCGAGCGCCTGTATCAGGGCAGCCTGGGTTCGGTGCGCATAGAGTGGCAGTCGCTGTCCTCGCCCTCGCCGCTGTGGTCCGGGCTGATCCAGTCTTTCCGTTGCCCGCAAGGCGGCTGACGACGGTTCAGGGGCCGGCATTGCCGGCCCCGACAAGAGGGAGCCCGTTCAGCACGGCGGATTTTGAACGGGCCCAGGCGGGTTTTCCGCTGTTTGTTTCGTTCCATTACCCACTGAAAGGAAACACCATGACCAAGGCTGCAGAAAACATGATCAACCCGGCGGAAATCCTCAAGGCGTGCAGCGCAGCCCACCAGTACGGACAAAGCGCCGGCGGCTCCATGGCCGAGCCGTTCATGAACGCGGTGCCGGGCATGAATATCGCCTCCGGCAGCAACGCCAGCAATTTGATAGGCAATGTGCAGGACGTGGGCCGCCAGATGCTGGACCACATGACCGCGATCAAGTCCTCGGTGGACAAACAGGTGGCGGTGCATCAGGACCAGCAGCGCCGGCAGAAGACTTATGATTTCCAGCCGGACATGTCCGACCTGCGCCCCAGCGACGCCAAAGGCTTCCCCACCGAAATGCCGGAAGCCTTCTTCGCGCCTTTCATGAAGAAATAGGCGCGACGGACAGGCAAACGCCCGGGACGCGCGCATCCCGGGCGTTTGCGCCGACGCTCGTTTAGCCGCCGCTATCGGCGAATTTTTCCAGATAGAGATTGAGATGCTCGCAACCATGACGGCGCAGCCAGTCGCGCACCGCGTCCACCATCGGCGGCGGGCCGCATAGATAAATGTCGGCGGCCTGGGCGCGCAGCGCGTCCGCGTCCAGGTGCTCGGGGATCAGCCCGCGTTTGCCGCTCCAGCCGTCTTCCGCCGCCATCACCACCGGATGCCAGGCAAAGCCGGGCAGCCGTTCGGCCAGGCCGCGCAGCCGCGGCTGCTCGCATAGGTCGCCTTCGCGGTTGACGCCGTAGTACAGCGTCACCGGCTGGCCGCAGCCGCCTTGTTCGGCCAATTGCTCCAGCATGCCCAGAAAGGCGGACAAGCCGGTGCCGCCGGCCAACATCAACACCGGCTTGTCGATGTGGCGCAGGTAGAAACTGCCCAGCGGCGCTTCCAGTTCGATGCGATCGCCGGCCCGCCAGCCACTGCGCAGATAATTGCTCATCGCGCCGTCCGGCAACAGCCGCACCAGGAAGCGCAGCTGCTTGTCCGCGGCAGGGGCGTGGGCGAAGGAGTAGGCGCGCCATTGCTCGCCGCCGGGCACGCGCAGCCGCGCGTATTGGCCGGGCAGGAAGGATAGCGCGCCCTCGGCGGCCGAGGCGTCCAGACACAGCACGGCGCAACTGTCCGATACCGGCTCCACCCGGCTCACCACGGCGGAGATGCGGGCTGCCGGCGCGCTCCGGCACAGGCTGGAGTCGAAGTCGAAGGAAAAAGCGGCGTTGGACAACACCCTGGTCTGGCAGGACAGGATGCGGCGCTCCGCCAGCTCCTCCGTGGACAGCGCCTCGGGATCGACGTAGTCCTGGCTGTAATCGCCGCGGTCGCAACGGCCGCGGCAGGTGGCGCACACGCCTTCCCGGCAATCCATCGGGATCTTGATGCCTTGGCGCAGCGCGGCGTCCAGCAGCAGTTCGCCTGGCTTGGCCTCTAGAAACAGGGTATGGCCGTCGATAAAATTCAAAGCCACTTGATGCATTTCGGTGTTTCCGCTTGGAGATTTCGAACAGGTTCACGATCTTGCGAGCTAGAGGCATTGCGGCAGAGAAAGCGGAATGTGCTGACGGCACATAAGCATTCCGAAGCGCAACCCGCTCTCGGCGCGCGGCAGATCGTAAACAGGTTCTCAGAGATGGTAGAAATCCAGCACCGCGTTCACGGTATCGTTCAACAGCAGCACATGCTGACGCCGGATCCGCCACCCGTCGCCGTGCCGCTCCAGCGTGTACGCGGCGCGGCCGTAGAAATAACCAGTCTCGCCAAAGCGGGTGTAGAACGTGGCCCAGTTGACGCGGGCTTCCACCAAACCGTCGGCGCCGCGTTCAACGCGTATATTGGTCAGCTGGTGCAAAGTGCGGGGCATCGGGTTGCAGGCGGCGGATTTGCCGGTGCGTATGCGGAACACCCTGTCCTCCAGGCCGGCGCGGCTGGCGTAGTAGATCAGCGACATCTCGCGCTTGGGGTCGGTGGTGTAAACGTGTTCGGAGTCCCATTGCGGCACGTGGTATTCGCAGTCCGGCGCGTAATCGGCCAGGTAGGCGTCCCAGTCCTGGCTGTCGCACCGCTCGGCGTGACGGTAGAGAAACTGTTCCACTTGGTAATGAAGTTCGATGTTCATCGCTAGGCTCCCTCGGCGGCGGCGCGCCGCGCCAGCCCTTGCAGCAGGAACTGCCGCCAGGCGCTGTGCTGGTTGACGTACAGGCCTTCATGGGTGATTTCCGTCCCGGTCAGGCAGGGGGCGATGCCCAGGGTTTCGCTATTGGGCGTGGCGCCGGTTTGCCAGCGCGGGTGGCCGCGCGAGATGTCGCTCCAGCGCTCCAGCCGCGCCTGGAAGCCGCGTTGCGCTTCGCGGAACTCGGTCAGATCATCCGGCGTGCCCATGCCGGACACATTGAAGAAGTCCTCGAACTGACGGATGCGGTTCTCGCGGTCGGCGGCGGATTCGCCCTTGACGCCCAGACACTGGCTTTGCACCAGAGTCTTGTTCCAGGCCAGCGGGCGGATGATGCGCAGCTGGGAGCTGATCTGGTCCATGAAGAACAAGCTGGGATAGATATTGAGGTTGCGCAGCCGGTGCATCATCCATTCCGCCTTGGCCTGACCGTGCTCGGCCACCAGGCGCGGCATGATGCCGGCGTAGCCGGGCCGCACCGCCGGGTTGGGCATGTCGCTGAATAGCACGCTGTGGCCGTTGGGGAAGGAGAACCAGCCGTCGTCGGTGGCGGCGTCGCCGGCGCCCAGCTTGCTGTAGTCCAGCGTGGCGGCCTGCGCCTCGCCTTGCTGGCGGCAGACCTCCTGGCGGTGCTGCACAGTGGCCACGTAGTTGTAGTGCACGGTGCTGACGTGATAACCATCCAGGCCGTTTTCGTTTTGCAGCTTCCAGTTGCCATCGTAGGTATAACTGGATTTGCCGGGCAGCACTTCCAGCTCGCCGTTGGGAGACTGCGCCACCATCATGTCGAAAAAGACCTTGGCGTCCCCCAGATAATCTTCCAGCGAGTCCGCGCCGTCCGGGTCCAGGCTGACGAAGACGAAGCCCTTGTAGCTGGCGACCCGCGCCTGTTTGAGCGACCGGGCGGCCTTGTCGAAGTCCGCCGGATATTCGCCCGGGGCCTTGACCTTGAGCAGACGGCCGTCGTTCTTGTAGCACCAGGCGTGGAACGGGCAGGTGAAAGTGGATTGATTGCCCTTGCACTGACGCACCAGGGTGGCGCCACGGTGCTGGCAGGCGTTGATCAGCGCGTGCAGCCCGCCGTTGCCGTCTCGGCTGACGATCAGCGGCTGACGGCCGGCCTGCACGGTGATGAAATCGTTGGGTGCGGCGATTTCGCTTTCATGACAGGCGTAAATCCAGACTTTCTCGAAGATCAGCTCCATCTCCAGATCGAACAGCTGCGCGTCGGTGAACATGTCGCGGGCGATGCGGTAGACGCCGTCGTCCGGGCGAAAGTCCAGGCAGCCGCTGACGAAGCTGCGCCATTGCTCCGTGGTGCGGAAGGTTGTGCTCATCGTAATCTCCTTTCTGCATTCCCGCGGCCTCGCCGCATCGGACGGGGCCGCGGTTTCAATCAGCCCATCAGCCCTGGGCGCGGGCGCGGCTCACCTCGGTGGAGGGCGCCGGCGCCGCTTCGCGGTGCAGGGTGAAGTTGAACTCGATGCGAGCGAAAGGCTTGCCGACGCCGCTCTGACGCAGTTCCTCCGCCGCGCTGACGCGCTGGATCTCCGGCACCAGCCCTTCGCGCGAGCCGAAGGCGAAGTCATCCCACAGATACGGATCGTCCTGGATGTTGATCTGGGTGGTCAGTTTGCGAAAGCCCGGCGCGGAAACGAAGAAATGCACGTGAGCCGGGCGGTGGCCGTGGCGGCCCAGCTGCCGCAGCAGGCGGTCGGTGGGGCCGTCCGGCGGCACGCTGTAGCCACAGGGCATGATGCTGCGGAAGCGGTAGCGGCCCTGATCGTCTGTGCGGATGCTGCGGCGCAGATTGAAAGCGCTCTGAGTCTGGTCGAAGTAGGAGTAATTGCCCAGACTGTTGGCGTGCCACACTTCCACCAGAGCGTGCGGCACCGGCTGGCCGGCGCTGTCTCGCACCTGGCCGCGCATGAACAAGGGCTCGCCGTCGTCCTTGCCGTCGTCCAGCCGCGCCTCGCATTCGCACAAGGGCGCGCCGGCCACGTAGAGCGGGCCTTCAATGGTGCGCGGCGTGCCGCCGAGCAGGCCGGCCTTGCGCTCGGCCTCGTCGGCGCGCAGGTCCAGGAAGTGTTCCAGCCCGAGCCCAGGCACGATCAGCCCCAGCTCGCCGCTGCGGCCGGCGTCGGCCAGCAGTCCCACCGCGCTCCAGAATTCCGACGGCTGGATGTCGAAATCCTCGATCGCGTAGCACAGCTCGCGCATCAGTCGGTTGACGATGGCGCGGGTGCGCGGGTTGGCCTTGTCGGTGGCCGGTTGGTCAAAGCGTTGCAGCAGGGCGTCGATTTCGGCGCGTTCCATGGTGTTTCTCCTTTGTTGACGGGCGGGGCGGGGGTCTTGTGTTTTGGTGCCGCCGCGATGGACCGGTAAAGCGGGCGCCTAGCGGTCGTCGGCGTGGATGCTGGACGGGTGCCGGTTCAAGGGCCGCACCTCGATGCGCATGAAGGGGAACAGCGGCAAGCTGGACAGCAGCTGATGCAGCTCCTCTGCGTCGGCGACATCGAATACGCTGATGTTGGCGTACTGGCCGCTAAGCCGCCACAGGTGCCGCCACTGGCCGCTGCGCTGCAGCGCCTGGGCGCGTTCGCGCTCGTCCAGCTTCAAGGCCGCCGCCCGCTCCGGGTCCAGGTCGTGCGGCAGGCTGACTTGCATTTCCACATGAAACAGCATGGTGGTCTCCTTGTGATGTCGGGTTTCAGACCGCGTGCACGCGCGGCGCGGTCCGGTCGCGGCGCAGGGCCGCCAGCTTGTCCAGGTCCGGCCTCACGCCCAGGCCGGGGCCGGATGGCAGGCGCAGCTCGAAATCGCGGTAGCAGAGCGGCTCGGTCAGTAATTCCTCGGTCAGCAGCAGCGGGCCGAACAGCTCGCTGCCCCAGTCCAGCTGTTCGAAAGTGGCGAACAACTGAGCCGAGGCGATGGTGCCGATGCCGCCTTCCAGCATGGTGCCGCCGTAGAGGCCCAGGCCGTTGACAGCGGCGATCTCGGCCACCTGGCGCGCGGCGAACAGGCCGCCGGACTGCGCAATCTTCACCGCGAACACATCGGCGGCGTCCTGGCGCGCCAGCTGGTTGGCGTCGGCCGGGCCGTGCAGGGATTCGTCGGCCATGATGGGCACCGCGAAGCGGCGCGCCAGCCGGGCCAGCGCCGCCGGGTGTTCACGCGGCACCGGCTGTTCGATCAGCTCCACGCCGCCGTCTTGCAGCGGGGCGATGGCGCGCTCTGCCTGCATCTCGCTCCAGGCCTGGTTGACATCGACGCGGACGCTGGCGCGGCCGTCCAGCGCGCGGCGGATGGCCAGCACGTGGGCGACGTCTTCCTCCGGCGCGCGCAGGCCTATCTTCAGCTTGAACACGCGATGGCGGCGCTGTTCCAGCATGGCCTCGGCCTCGGCGATGTCGCGGCCGGTGTCGCCGCTGGCCAGCGTCCAGGCCACCGGCAGGCTGTCGCGCACCCGGCCGCCCAGCAAGTCGCTCAGCGGCACGCCCAGCCGCCGCGCCTGGATGTCCAGCAGCGCGGTTTCCAGAGCGCACTTGGCGAAACGGTTGCCGCGGGCGCCGCGGCGCAGCTTGAGCAGCAGGCGGCCGACGCCGCGGGCATCCTCGCCCAGCAGCAGCGGCGCCAGGTGGCGGTCGATATTGGTCTTGACGCTTTCCGGGCTTTCCTCGCCATACTGCAGCCCGCCTATGGTGGTGGCCTCGCCCCAGCCTTCCTGCCCGTCGCGGCAGCGGATGCGCACCAGGGCCAGCGTCTGGCTGCGCATGGTGGCCACCGACAGCTGGTGAGGGCGGATGGTGGGCAGATCGACCAGAATGGCCTCCACCGTGTCTATCGCGGTATCAGGTCTCAAGATTGCGCTCCCGTGGTTTCGGATATCATGCAAGCCTGTGGAACCATGGGTCCAACACCGTTTTCGTCTGCTTCCATACCTGTGAGGTATTGAATGGAATTGCGCCATCTGCGCTACTTCGTCGCCGTCGCTGAGGAGCTCAACTTCACCCGCGCGGCGGAACGGCTGCATATCGCTCAGCCGCCGCTGAGCCGGCAGATCCAGCAACTGGAGGAGGAACTGGGCCTGTTGCTGCTGGACCGCGGCGCGCGGCCCTTGCAACTGACCGAGGCCGGCCGCTTCTTCTACGCCCAGGCGCGCAATCTGCTGGCCCAGGCCCAGGGCATGCGCGCCATGACGCGCAAGATCGCGCTGGCGCGCCGTCAGCTGGTGATAGGTTATGTCGGCTCCACGCTGTACCGGCCGCTGCCGGAAGTGATACGCCGCTTTCGCGCCATCCACGCCGACACCGAGCTGTCCTTGCTGGAAATGACTTCGATGGAGCAAGTGGAGGCGCTGAAGGCCGGCCGCATCGACGTAGGCTTCGGCCGGCTGCTGTTCGACGACCCGGCGGTGGAGCGCGAGGTGCTGGCCGAGGAGGCCTTGTGGCTGGCGCTGCCGCTGGAACACCCGCTGGCGCGGCGCGAGGGTCCGCTGCGCTTGCGCGACGCGGCGGAGGAAACGGTGCTGATCTATCCGCGTCAGCCGCGGCCCAGCTATGCCGACCAGGTGCTGGCCGCCTTCCGCCAGCGCGCGCTGGAGCCGGCTTACGCGCTGGAGGTGCGCGAGCTGCAAGCCGCGCTGGGCCTGGTGGCCGCCGGCATGGGGGTATGCGTGGTGCCGGCCAGCGTGTTGCGCTTGCGCCGCGACGACGTGGTCTACCGGCCGTTGACGGACGAGGGCCTTGTGTCGCCGCTGATCATGAGCGCGCGGCGCGGAGACTGCTCCGAGGAACTGGCCCTGATCCGGCGGCTGTTGCGCGAGCTGTTGCCGCGCGAGGAGACGCTGGAGGAGTAGGGCGTTGGCGCGGGTTCATGTCTTATTGCGGAACTCGCTTGGAGATAAGCCAAGCTGGCGCTTGAAGCAGCGACAGAAATAAGCGGGATCGTTGAAGCCGAGATCATAGGCCACGCGGCTGATCGGCCAGGCGCTGTAAGCCAGCATGCGGCGCGCCTCCAGCATCAGGCGCTCCTGCGTCAAGGCGAAGGCTGTTTTCCGGCTCAGCTTGAGGCTGGCGCGGTTGAGCTTGCTGGCCGTCACGCACAAGGCGTCCGCATAGCGCGGGATGTCCCAATGTTCACGATAGCGTTCTTCCAGCAAGGCGTGGAAACGGGCCAGCAAATCGCGCTCGGCCGGGTACCCGCCGCCGCCGGCGTCCTGCTCGTCGACCAGGCGCGCCAGCATCAGCAGAATGGCCTTGAGCAAGCAGTCCACCATCAAGTCCTGGCCGCGTTGCGGCCAGTGCAATTCGGCCAGCAATTGGCCAAACAAGGATTCGATGCGTTCCCTGGCCGGCCAGTCCCGTCGCAGATCCACCAGCCTGGGCGCTTGCAGCAGAGGCCGCAGCAAGGCGCCGGCTTGATCCGGATCGTGGATCAGCGCGCTTTCGGCCACGGTCAAGACAAAGCCCTGCGCCTCTTCCAGAAAACTGAAGCCATGCACCGTCGCCGGCGGCAGGCAAATGGCCGCCGGTCCGCTCAGCGGATATTCCCGGTCGTCGATGCGCGCCTTGACTTCGCCGTCCAGCAGGCAAAGCAACTGGAACAGGCCGCGATGACAATGGTCGACGATTTCCCAGTCGAAGCGGCGGCTGCGCGAGCTGAGCAGCTCGAGATGCAGAAACGCCGCGTCTGTGACGCTGCTCTCTTCGCCATACAGGGTGAATTCCGGCGCGCGGTCCATGCGGCTCTCCCGAATCAAGACTGAGCAAATAGTACAAGTCTTTGTCAGCTTGCTCCATTTAGCACGTTCCCGGTAGCGGCTAGGATTTCCCTGGCAAATCAATGTATTCGGCTGCACGGTTTTCCGCCGTCATTGCTGCGGCGCAATATGCGGTGGCTTGGCATTGCCGCAATCGTGCAAGCCTTGTCACGCTCTTCATGGAGGCTTGCCATGCGTACATCCGTGGGTATCATCGGCGCCGGCCCTGCCGGCCTGCTGCTGGCGCAGTTGCTGCAGCGGCACGGCATCGATTCCGTGGTGCTGGAGGCGCGGGGGCGCGCCGAGATCGAATCGACGGTGCGCGCCGGCGTGCTGGAGCCGGGGACGGTGGAATTGCTGGCGGAGGCCGGCGCGGACGCGCGGCTGCGTCGCCTGGGGCAGGAGCACCGCGGCATAGCGCTGGCCTTCGACGGCGGCCGCCACCGCATCGACTTGTACGCGCTGACCGGGCGCGCCATCACCGTCTACGCCCAGCACGAGTTGCTGAAGGATTTGATCGCCGCGCGGCTGGAGGCCGGTGGCGGGCTGTTGTTCGACTGCCCGGTCACGGCGCTGGAGGCTTTCGACGGCAGCGGCCCGGCCCGGATACGCTACCGCGACGCCGGCGGCGAGCGGGCGCTGGAGTGCGACTTCATCGTCGGCTGCGATGGTTTTCACGGCATCGCGCGCCAGGCGCTGGGCGAGCGCGAACCGCCTTGGCATCGGCAATACCCGTTTGCCTGGTTCGGCATTCTGGCGGCGACGCCGCCCTCGGCTCCGGAACTGATCTATGCCTGCCATGAACGCGGTTTCGCCCTGGTCAGCACCCGTTCGCCCACGCTGCAGCGGCTCTACTTCCAGTGCGCGCCGGACGACAGCGTGGACGCCTGGCCGGACGACAGGATCTGGGACGAATTGCAGGCCAGGGTGCCGGCCGCCGATGGCGTGGGCCTGGAGCGGGGGGATATCCTGCACAAGAACATCGTCGCGATGCGCAGTTTCGTCGCGCGCAGCTTGCAGCGCGGCCGGCTGTTTCTGGCTGGCGACGCCGCCCACATCGTGCCGCCCACCGGCGCCAAAGGACTCAACCTGGCCGCGGCCGACGTGCGTTTATTGGCTTTGGCCCTGGTAGAACATTTCCGGAACGGCAGCGAAGCGGCGCTGCTCGATTACAGCCGGCGCGCCTTGCGCCGCATCTGGCGCGCCGAGCATTTTTCCTGGCGGCTGACCGGCTTGCTGCACGCTTTTCCCGATGCCGGCCCGTTTGAACGCGAGATGCAGCGCGCCGAGCTCGACTACCTGGTGTCCTCGCGCGCGGCGGCCACCAGCCTGGCCGAGAACTATGTCGGCATGCCCAGGGACTGGGACTGAGCCGTCAACAAGCAAGAGCCTGTTCAAAGGAGAGGTCATGAGCAAACCGCCGCTGGATGTGCAGACCATCATCGACGAGCGTTTCAGCCCTTGTCAGCGCCTGTTGTTGGCGCTTTGCTTCCTGGTGGTGGCGGTGGATGGCTTCGATACCGCCGCCGTCGGCTATATCGCGCCGGCCCTGGTGCAGGAGTGGGGCGTGCCGCGCGCCGCGCTGGGGCCGGTGCTGAGCGCGGCCCTGTTCGGCCTGGCGCTTGGCGCATTGAGCGCCGGGCCGCTGGCGGACCGCTACGGCCGCAAATCCGTGCTGCTGGCCTCGGTGCTGTTCTTCGGCGCCGGCAGCCTGGCCAGCGCCTTCGCCGCCACCTTGGAGCAGTTGACCCTCTTGCGCTTGCTGACCGGTCTGGGTTTGGGCGCAGCGATGCCCAATGCGGTGACGCTGATGTCGGAATTCGCGCCGGCCCGCTACCGGGCGGTGCTGGTGAACGCGATGTTCTGCGGCTTTCCGCTGGGCGCGTCGGCGGGCGGGGTGCTCGCCTCCTGGCTGATTCCGCATTACGGCTGGCGCAGCGTGCTCTTGCTCGGCGGCCTCGCGCCGCTGGGGCTGGCCGTGCCGCTGTGGCGCTATTTGCCGGAGTCCGTGCGCCACATGGCCGCCCACGGCGCGCCGGCGGCGCGTATCCGCGGCGTGCTGGAGCGCATCGCCGGGCGCGATCTGTCCGCCGAGCCCGGCTTTGTCGCCGCCGAGCCGGCGCTGGGCGGGCGCTCGGCGGTGGGCGTCGTCCTGGCGCCGGCCTACCGGCTGGGCTCGCTGATGCTGTGGCTGGCTTACTTCATGGGGCTGCTGATTTTTTATCTGCTGACCAGCTGGCTGCCCATCCTGATCAAGGACGCCGGCTTCACCATCAGCCAGGCCGCGCTGATGACGGCCCTGTTTCCGCTGGGCGGCGGCATCGGCACCCTGGCCGCGGGTTATCTGATGGACCGCTTCAACCCCAACCGGGTGGTGGCGCTGGGTTATGCCTTGACCGCGGCGCTGATCTTCGCCGTGGGGCAGGGCACGGCGACGATGCTCAGCCTGGGCGGCTTGATCTTTCTGGCCGGCACGGCGATGAACGGCGCTCAATCGTCGATGCCGGCCTTGGCCGCCGGCTTCTACCCCACCCATGGCCGCGCCACCGGCGTGGCCTGGATGCTGGGCATCGGGCGCTTTGGCGGCATCGCCGGCGCCTTGCTGGGCGGCGAGCTGCTGCGCCGGCAGCTGGAGCTGGACACCATCTTCGCGCTGCTGGCGATTCCGGCGGCGCTGGCCACCGCTGCCTTGCTGTGCAAGCAGCGCTTTGCCGCCGTGGCGGCGCCCTTCGACGCAGCCCGGCCCGCAACGTCGTCGCTGCCAACCTCAAACGAACAGGAGCAAGCCCATGTGGATACCCGCTCAGAGCGCGGATGAACTTTACCCGCGGGATCATCGCGATCATCCGCCGGCATTGACGCCGGACTACAAGAGCAGCGTGTTGCGCGCGCCGCGCCATGCGCTGATCGCCTTGCAGCATTCGCTGTCGGAAATCACCGGACCGGTCTTCCATGGCGAAGAGCTGGGCGCGCTGGATCACGATCTGACGCGCAATTACGCGCGCCAGGGCTCGCCGATAGGCGAGCGCATCATCGTGCACGGTTTTGTTCGCGACCAGAACGGCCGTCCGGCGCCCAATACCCTGGTGGAAATATGGCAGGCCAACGCCGGCGGCCGCTACCGGCATCGCAAAGACCAGTACCTGGCGCCCATAGATCCCCATTTCGGCGGTTGCGGCCGCGCGCTGACCGACGAAAACGGCTATTACTTCTTCCGCAGCATCAAGCCCGGTCCCTATCCATGGCGCAACCGCGCCAACGATTGGCGGCCGGCCCACATCCATTTTTCCCTGTCCGGCGCCGCCTATGCGCAGCGCTTGATCACTCAGATGTATTTCGAGGGCGATCCCTTGATCGCCAGTTGCCCCATTGTCGGGACCATAGGCGACGAGGAGCAGGTGCGGGGGTTGATCGCGCAACTGGATCGCAGGGCGACAGTGCCTTTCGACAGCCTGGCCTATCGTTTCGACATCGTGTTGCGCGGCCGGCGCGCCACCTTGTTCGAAAACCGCGTTCAAGCCACGCAGGAGGATTTATGAATCCGCTTCCGATTCCGCAAGCCGTGCTGCGCGAAACCGCCTCCCAAACCGCCGGGCCCTATGTTCATATCGGCCTGGCGCCGCAACAGGCGGGTTTCGATATTTTCCAGTGTCGCTTGGGCTCCAGCCTGCTGGCGGACGGTCTGGAGGGCCAAGCCATCGTCCTGCATGGACAAGTGCTGGACGGCGCCGGCGCGCCGGTGCGCGACGCGCTGCTGGAAATCTGGCAGGCGGACGCCCACGGCCGCTATGCGGGAGCGGAGGCTGGAGGCTTCCGCGGCTGGGCACGCGCCTGCACCGATTTCGACAGCGGGGGCTACCGCTTCGACACGATCAAGCCGGGTCGGGTGATGGGTCGGGACGGCCGCTGGATGGCGCCGCACATCAATGTCTGGCTGGTGGCGCGCGGCATCAATCTCGGCCTCCATACCCGGATTTACTTCGCCGACGAGGCCGAGGCCAATGCCGCGGACCCGGTGTTGAACCTGATCGACGGGGAAGCAAGGCGGCAAACCTTGCTGGCGTTGCCGGACAGCTCCAGCGACGGACTCGCCTACCGTTTCGATATCCACCTGCAAGGGGAGCGGGAAACAGTGTTCTTCGAGTTGTAAGGGCCGCGCAATCAGCTGTCCAAGGCCGCTTCGAGGACACGCGTTTTCAAGCGGCTCCGCCCGGCCCAGGCGATCAAGGCCATCAGCACGCCGGCGACCAGCGTCACGCCGAAACCGGCGCGCACGCCGGCGTGGTCCACCACCCAGCCGGTCACCGCCGCGCCCAAGGCCACGCCGCTGGCCAGACCGGTGATCAGCCAGGTCAGGCCCTCGGTCAACTGAGCCGGCGCCACCATCTCCTCCACCAAGCCCATCGCCACGATCATGGTGGGCGCGAAGAACACCCCGGCCAGCAGCATGCCCGCGCCCAGCAGCCACAGATTGGAAACCAGCAGCAAGGGCAGGGTGGCCAGCGCGGTGGCGGCGGCGGCCCAGACGAAGAGCCGCGGCAGCGGCATGCTGAGCTTGCGCGCGCCGAACAGCAGGCCGGCCAGGCAGGAGCCGATCGCGTACACCGACAAGACGATGCTGGCCGCCGCCGGCTGCCCTTGCTGCTGGGCGAAGGCGACGCTGATCACGTCCACCGCGCCGGCGATGGCGCCCAGCGCCAGCAGGGCCAGGATCAACACCCGCATGCCGGCCAAGGACGCGACCGAGCCGCGACGTTCCCGTGCGCTGGGGTGCACCGGCGGTTCGGTGCCGGTTTGCGCGCAGAAGGCGGCGACGCCGCCGGCCAGCAGCACGGCGGCCAGCAAGGGCCCGGCCTGCGGAAACGCCGTCACGCTCAGGCCAACGGCAATGGGCGGGCCGACGATGAAGCACACCTCATCCAATACCGATTCCAGCGAAAACGCGGTGTGCAGTTGCGGCGAGCCGCGATAGATTTCGGTCCAGCGCGCGCGCGCCATCGCCGACATGCTGGGCATGCAGCCGGCGAGGGCGGCGGAAACGAACAAGGTCCACACCGACCATTGCGCCCAGCTGCAAAACAACAGCGCCAGCATCGCCGTCACGCTGAGCGCGGTGGCGGCCGGCAATACCCGACGCTGGCCGTAGCGGTCCACCAGTCTGGAGATCTGCGGCGCCAGCAACGCCATCGAAAAGGTGAAGGTGGCGGCGACGGCGCCGGCCAGCCAATAGGAGCCGGAGGTTTGCGACAACATGGTGATGATGCCGATGCCGGTCATGGAGATTGGCATCCGCGCTACCCAGGCGGCGGCGGAGAAAGCCAAGCTGCCGGGATGGGAGAACAGGCTAAGGTAGGGGTTGGCCATCGGGTTTCCTTGTGACGGACGATGTGAATACAGCCCGTCCGCTGTTTTAATATACGCGACGTATGTTAAACTAATCGACATACATTCCGTATGTCAAATGCGGGGTAACGACCCAGGCGGCAACAGGAGAACGCGATGGCAGGCAAAACGCGCAGCGAAACCATGGAGGAAACCCGGAACCGGCTGCTGCAGTCTGCGCGCCGCAGCTTTGGCGTCGATGGTTACGCCGCGACGGTGATGGACGAGTTGACCGCCGCCGCTGGCGTGACTCGTGGCGCGCTCTACCACCACTTTGGCGACAAGAAGGGCTTGCTGTTGGCGGTGGCCCAGGCGCTGGACGCCGAGATCGAGGCCGGCCTGGCGCGGGCGGAGCGCGAGGCGGCGGACCCGTGGCAGGGTTTCAAGCGCCGTTGCCGCGCTTACCTGCAAGCGGTCACGCAGCCGGAGGCGCAACGCATTTTGCTGCGCGATGCGCCGGCGGCGCTGGGCGCCGAATACGTGCAGGCCGGCCAGCGGCAGTGCGTCGGCGCCATCGCCGAGAGCTTGCGCGCGCTGATGGACGCCGGCCTGATCCGCCCCGCCGATCCTCAGGCGCTGGCGCGTTTGATCAACGGCGCGCTGGTGGAGGGCGCTTGCTGGGCGTCCGGCGCCGAGCAGCCGGCGGCGGCGCTGGCTCAGACGCTGGACGCGCTGGAGATCTTGCTGGAAGGGTTGCGGCTAAGCGCCTGAGCCGTCGCCGCCGTCGCAGGACGAGGCGGCCAAGGCTTCTTCCGCCAGCTGGAAGGCGGTGTTCGCCGCCGGCACGCCGCCATATATCGCCACCTGCAGCAGGGTTTCCTTCAGTTCGTCCCGGCTGACGCCGTTGTTGCGCGCCGCGCGCAAATGCAGCTTCAGCTCCGCCTCTCTGCCCAGCACCGCCAGCATGGCGATGGTGATCAGGCTGCGCTGCCGGCGCGATAGGCCAGGGCGATCCCAGATCTCGCCCCAGGCGTAGCGGGTGATCAGGTCCAGGAAATCGCCGTTGAAGTCGTTGCGTCCGGCCTGACTGCGGTCCACGTGGGCGTCGCCAAGCACTTCCCGGCGTATGCCTTCGCCCTGGCGCAGTCGTTCTTGTTCATTCATCCGTTCGCTCCCGATAACGACGCAAGACCCGCGCCACCATGGCATCGGCCGCGCCCAGGTTTTGAGAAGGCTCCAATAGCGTGCTCAATTCGTCGTGGCTCAGCAAGGCCGACAATTCGGGGTGGCCGCGCAGCGCGTCGGCCAGGCCTTCCCCGCGTAGGCGCGCCTGTTGGCAGCACTCCGCCACCAACTGATGCGCGCGCGCGCGGCCCAGCCGCTCTCCCAAGGCCATGGTCACCGCTTCCGCCATGATCAGGCCGCCGCTGGCGGCAAGATTGCGGCGCATGGCGTCGGGCCGGACTTCCAGCCCGCGCAACAGCTCCACCGCCTGGCGCAAGGCCCCGGCGCACAAGCACAGCAGCTCAGGCAGCGTTTCCCACTCCGCATGCCAGCCGCCCAGGCCGCGCTCCTGCTCCTGAACCTGGGCCGTCAGCAGGGTGGCGGCCAATCCCGGCGCCCGCGCGGCGGCGGCCAGCATCACCGCCGAGGCCACCGGATTGCGCTTGTGCGGCATGCTGGACGAGCTGCCGCGGCCAGCTTGTTCCGGCTCGCACAACTCGGCGATTTCGGTTTGCATCGACAAGGACACATCGCGGCCCAGCTTGCCCAGGGTGCCGCACAAGAGCGCGCACCAGCAGGCCAATTCGGCCAGGCGGTCGCGCTGGCTGTGCCAGGGCAGGTCCGGCGCGGCGAGATCCAGCCGCCGCGCCATCTGCTCCGCCACTGCCAGACCATGCGGCTGCAGCGCGGCCAGGGTGCCGACCGCGCCGCCCAATTGCAGCGTCAGCAGGCGCGGGCGCAGCTGCCGCAAACGCTCGCGCTGGCGCAGCAACGCGTCCAGCAGGCCGGCGAGCTTCAAGCTCAAGGTGGTGGGCGGCGCCTGTTGCAGCCAGGTGCGCCCGGCCATGATCTCGTTGCGGTGTCGCGCGCAGCGTTCCGCGCAGAGTTCGATCAAGACGTCGAGATCGGCGCCGACGTCCTCGAGCGCCCGCCGCAGTTGCAGCACCAGCGCCGTGTCCAGCACATCCTGGCTGGTGGCGCCCCAGTGCACGAAGCCGGCGGCGCCGGCATCGTCGGCGGCGACCAGCGCCGTCAGCTGGCGGACCAGGGGAATTGCCAGATTGCCGGCCAGCGCGGCGTCGGCCGCCAGCCGGACCGGGTCTATCAGCGCGGCGCGGCAATGCGCGGCAATGGCCTCCGCCGCGGCCGGTGGAATCACGCCGACGTCGGCCTCGGCCCGCGCCAGCGCGGCCTCGACGTCCAGCATCGCCTGGATGGCGGCGGCAGGGGTGAAAGCCTGACTTCCGGCGCCGGGGCGGAACAAGGGATTGAGCAGTTCCATTGGCATCCTTGCTTCAGCGCGCGTCGAGAAAAGCCAGCACGGCCTGTTCGAAGGCGAGCGGGGCTTCCAGATTGGACAGATGGGAGGCCGGCAGCAGCGCCAGCCGGGCCTGCGGAATGGTCGCGGCCATGGCTTCCGCTTCCGCCGCGGTGGTGACCGGATCGAGCTGGCCGGCAATCAATAAAGTCGGCGCGGCGATGCGCGGCAAGTCGGCGCGCAGGTCGGCGTCGGCCAGCGCCTCGCAACAGGCGGCGTAGCCGCCCGGCGAGGTGGCCGCCAGCCAGGCGCGCGCCTGCTCGACGATGTCCGGCGCCTGGACGCAAAAATCGGCGCTGAACCAGCGTTGATGCGCGCTAGCGGCCAGCGCGGCCAGGCCCTCGGCGCGCACCTGGGCGGCGCGCTGCCGCCAGGCTTCGCTTGCGCCTATCTTGGCCGCGCTATTGCTGACGATCAGACACTGCAGGCGCTCCGGCGCGTGAACGCCCAGCCACAGGCCGGTGAGGCCGCCCATCGAGATGCCGCAAAAGTGCGCGCGCTCGATATCCAGCGCATCCAGCAAGGACATCGCGTCGCCGGCGAGATCCGCCAGCCGGCACGCGGCGCTGGCCGTGCTGGCGCCGTGGCCGCGGGTGTCGTAACGCAGCACGCGGTAATGCCGGCTCAGGGCCGCCAGTTGCGGCCGCCACATGTCCAGCGTGGTGCCCAGGGAGTTGGACAGCAAGAGTGTCGGCGCGCCAGTCGGCCCGTCCAGTTGATAGTGCAGCGAATGGCTGGCCAGTTTCAATATGGGCATGGGGGCTCCTCTCTATGCCAGGGACTTCAAAACCGTGGGCGTGGCGTCCAGCCGCGCCATCGCGAACAAGGCCAGTGCGCCGGCCAGCACCGGTGCCGCGGCCCAGGCGAAGAAGCCGGGCGCGGACCCGGCGGCGGCCAGCAGCAGGGCGCCGGTCATCGAACCGATGATGGAGCCGGCCCGGCCGGCGGCCAGCGCCCAGCTTACTCCGGTGGCGCGCGCCTGGGTGGGGTAGAGGGTGGCGGCGAGTATGCTCAGATTGTTCAGCGCGCCGGTCAGGCTGAAGCCCACCAGGAACACGGTGGCGAACAGCCAGCCGCCGTCGCCCAGCGCCGCGCCCACGGCGGACAGCGCCAGCGCCGCCAGCAGGCATAGCCAGGGCAGCACCCGGCGCGCGCCCATCCGGTCCATCAGCATGGCCATGACCACGCCGCCCACCGCGCCGCCCAGCGGCACCATGGCGCTGATGCGCGCCGCCTGCGCCGTGCTGTAGCCATGGTCCCGCAGAATGGTGGGCATCCAGTTGGTGAGCAGGTAGAACACGAACAGACAGCAGAAAAAGGTCAGCCACAACAGCAAGGTGCGGGCACGGGCGCCGGCGACGAACAGCAAGGCGGCCGGCGAACGACTGGCCTGAGCGGCGCCTTCACGACAGAAGGCCTGTTGCTGCCAGCGCGGGTCCGGATTGATGCGGGCAACGATGCGCCGCAGCGCGTCTATCTGCTCCGGCCTGCCGGCGAGATAGCACACCGACTCCGGCAGTAGCCAAACCATGAAGGGCAGCAGGAGCAAGGGCGCCAGGCCGCCGGCCACCAGCACGCCTCGCCAGCCCCACAGCGGGATGATCTGGCTGGCGACGCCGCCGCCCAGCGCCAGTCCAGCGGTGAAGCCTGCATAGCTGAGGGTGACCAGCAGCATGCGGTGGCGCGCCGGCGAGTATTCCGAACTCAGGGTGATGCAATTGGGCAGCACGCCGCCCAGGCCGATGCCGGTGGCGAAGCGTAGCAGCGCCAGTGTCTCGATGGACTCCGCCTGGGCCGAGGCCAGCGTGCCCAGACCGAAGATCAGCGTGCACAGCAGCAGCACCCGCTTGCGGCCCAGCCGGTCCGCCACCGGACCGAAAGCGAAATTGCCTATCAGCATGCCGAACAAGCCTGCGCCGAAAGCCGGGGCCAGCTGGCCGCGTGAGATGCCCCATTGGCCGATCAGCTCCGGCGCGATGTAGCCGATGGCGGCGGTGTCGAAGCCATCCAGCAGCACGATGAGAAAACACAGTGTCAACACCATGACTTGATAGCGGGACAGCGGGCTGTCGTCGATGAACTCGCTGATGTCCATGGGCTTGTCCTTCATGGGAGGCTCCTATGAGAGTGGGCGCGCGGTCGGCTCTCGCCGTGTAGCGCCTAGCCGACGTGCGGTGGACGGCGAACAGGTTTTCAGACGCGCTCGATGATCAGCGCGATGCCTTGACCGACGCCTATGCACATGCTGCACAGCGCATAACGGCCGCCGTTGCGTTGCAATTGGTACAGAGCGGTGGCGGCCAGGCGCGCGCCGCTGGCGCCCAGAGGGTGACCAAGGGCGATGGCGCCGCCGTTGGGGTTGACGTGCTCGGCGTCGTCCGGCAAGCCCAGGTCTCGCAATACAGCCAGCGCCTGGGCGGCGAAGGCCTCGTTAAGTTCGATTACGTCCATTTGATCGAGGCGCAGCCCGGCCAGAGCCAGGACTTTGCGGATGGCAGGGGCCGGGCCGAAGCCCATGATGCGAGGCTCCACGCCGGCGCAGGCCATGGCCAGCACGCGCGCGCGCGGCGTCAGCCCATGGCGTTTCAGCGCGTTTTCTCCGGCCAGCAGCAGCGCCGCCGCGCCGTCGTTGATGCCGGAGGCGTTGCCGGCGGTGACGCTGCCGTCGGTCCGCACCACGCCCTTGAGCCGGGCCAGCGCTTCCAGCGAGGTGGCGCGCGGGTGTTCGTCGCGCGTGAAACTCAGCGGCTCGCCCTTGGCGCGCGGAATCAGCACTTCCATCAATTCATCGTCCAGCCGGCCGGCTTCCTGCGCGGCGGCGGCTCGCAGCTGGCTGCGCAGCGCGAAGGCGTCCTGATCCGCGCGCGAGATGTGGAACTGCTCGGCCACGTTTTCCGCGGTTTCCGGCATTGAGTCCACGCCGTAGCGCTCGCGCAGCAAGGGGTTGACGAAACGCCAGCCCATGGTGCTGTCCTCTATGCGCAGATTACGGGCGAAAGCGCTGTCCGCCTTGCCCATCACATAGGGCGCGCGACTCATGCTCTCCACGCCGCCGGCGATCAGCAACTCGGCCTCGCCGCTCTTGATCGCGCGCGCGGCCTGGCCGATGGCGTCCAGGCTGGAACCGCAGAGGCGGTTGACCGTGCTGGCAGGGGTGGACGCCGGCAGGCCGGCCAGCAGCGCGGCCATGCGAGCCACGTTGCGGTTGTCTTCGCCGGCCTGGTTGGCGCAACCATAGAGCACATCGTCCAACAAGGCCCAGTCCGCGCCCGGATTGCGTTGTTGCAAGGCGGCCAAGGGCAGGGCGGCCAGATCGTCGGCGCGCAAGGCGGACAGCGCGCCGCCGTAGCGGCCGAAGGGCGTGCGGATGGCGTCGCAGATATAAGCTTGTCTCATCGGATGTCTCCTTGGCGGGCATCGGTCAGTCGAACCGGAGTCAGGCGCTGCAATTCATCGAAATCCAGGCCAGGCACGCATTCGCGCACCAGCAACTCTCCGTCGCGGAGGTCTATCACCGCCAAGTCGGTGTACACGCGATGCACGCAAGCCACGCAGGTCAGAGGGTAACTGCAGGCTTCCACCAGTTTGCATTCGCCCTGTTTGCTCAGATGCTCCATCATCACGAACACTTGCTTCGCGCCTATGGCCAGGTCCATCGCGCCGCCCACCGCCGGGATGGCGTCCGGCGCGCCGGTGTGCCAATTGGCCAGGTCCCCGCGCCTCGACACCTGAAAGGCGCCCAAGACGCAGATGTCGAGATGACCGCCGCGCATCATGGCGAAGGAATCGCCATGGTGGAAAAAGCAGCCGCCTGGCAATAGCGTGACCGGCTCCTTGCCGGCGTTGATCAGGTCCGGGTCCTCCTGACCTGGAGCCGGCGCCGGACCCATGCCCAGCAGGCCGTTTTCACTGTGCAGGAAGATGTCCAGCTCCGGCGGCAGATAGTCGGCCACCCGGGTGGGTAGGCCAATGCCCAGGTTGACGTACGCGCCCTCCGGGATGTCGCGCGCCACCCGCGCCGCCATCTGCTCGCGATTCAGTCGTTTATTCATGCCGGCCTCCTTGCGTTAACTGGCCGCCGACGCAAACCAGCTTGTGAACGAAGATGCCCGGCGTCACCACGGTTTCCGGGTCCATTTCGCCTAGCGGCAGCAGCTGTCCCACCTGGACGATGGTCTGGCGCGCGGCGGTGGCCATGATGGGGCCGAAGTTGCGCGCCGCCTTGCGGTATTGCAGATTGCCCCAGCGGTCCCCTCGGCAGGCCTTGATCAGCGCGAAGTCGGCGTAGATGGGGAGCTCCAGCACATAGTCGCGGCCATTGATCCGGCGGGTTTCCTTGCCTTCCGCCAGCAGAGTGCCGTAGCCGGTGGGCGAGAAGATGGCGCCCAGCCCGGCGCCGGCGGCCTGGATGCGCGCCGCCAGATTGCCCTGCGGCACCAATTCCAGTTCGATGTCGCCGGCGCGGTAGAGCGCGTCGAACACTTGGGAGTCCGCCTGGCGCGGAAACGAGCAGATGATCTTGCGAACTCGGCGTGCCCGCAGCAAGGCGGCCAGACCGGTTTCGCCGTTGCCGGCGTTGTTGTTGACGATGGTGAGATTGCGCGCGCCATGGTCTATCAGCGCGTCTATCAATTCCGCCGGCTGGCCGGCGACGCCGAAGCCGCCGATCATTACCGTGGCGTCGTCGTGGATGTCGGCAATGGCGGCGGCGGGCGAGCTTACCGTTTTATCTATCATCGACTGTCCTTTGCGGGCTGCGTGCAGCCATAAAAGAGTTTGTGCGATTATCGAACCAAATAACTTTAATCGCGCATTCAGCATGCTTGCCGGCCAGCCGCGGGGTCAATACGATGATCGCAATAGTGTGCGGTAATCGCTCAAGATGAAAAAAAGGAGGCAAGATGCAACAGCGGCAAGACCCCATTTCCGAAGAAGGCGTGGAAGAGACCTTTAGCGGCGACCCCAACTACATGGCCTCGCTGGCGCGCGGCTTGGCGGTGATTCAGGCGTTCTCCGCACAGCGTCGCCTGCTGTCCACCTCGCAAATCAGCCAGCGCACCGGCATTCCGCGCGCGGCGGTGCGACGCTGCTTGTACACCTTGAACAAGCTGGGTTTCGTGGACAGCGAGGATGGCCGCCATTTCGCCCTGCGGCCGCGCATCCTGGCGCTGGGGCACGCCTATCTGGGCTCAACTCCGTTGGCGCGCGCCGGCCAGCCTGTGCTGCGCCACGTCAGCAGCAGCGTTAACGAATCCAGCTCTATCGCCATCCTGGACGGCGACGACATCCTCTATATCGCGCGTGCCTTTACCAGCCGAATCATGACGGTGGACCTGGATATAGGCAGCCGTTTGCCCGCGACGTGCACATCAATGGGCCGAGCGATGCTGAGCCGGCTGCCCGCCGCGGAACTCGCTCAACTCTTGGACCGGGCGAGGCTGGTCCAGCACACGCCGCATACCATCGTAGGGCGGCCGGAGTTGGAGGCGGAACTGGCGAGGGTGGCGGAGCAGGGCTACGCCTTGATTGATCAGGAACTGGAAATCGGTCTGCGTTCCATTGCCGTGCCTATCATCGGGGGCGATGGCCGCGCCGCGGCGGCGATCAATGTCGGCGTGCAGGCCGCGCGCGTCAGCCGCGAGGATTTGTTGCTGCGCATTTTGCCGGTGCTGCGCGAGGCGGCGGCGGAACTGGCCTTGCTGCTTGCTTGAGCAAAGCGTTGTAAATGAAGCGGATAGGACATCAGAATTAACAGCGCGCGAGAAAGCCCTATGCTAAACCTACAGCAATAAAACATAGGTGAAAGCAGGGCGAGATGTCGTTCAAATTTCCGGAAAAGGTTCCTGCCGCGGGCGCCGCCGGTAATGCCGGACTGGCTTCCGTCGTAGAGGCCGCCCCGGTGGGGGTGTTGGTGGTGGCGGTCGATGGACGCATGCTCTACGTCAACAGCGCGCTGGAAAACATGTTTGGCTACAGCAAGGCCCAACTTCTTGGACAGCCGGTGGAAATGCTGTTGCCGGCGGAGATTCGCGAACGCCATCTAGATTTTCGTCAGCTGTTTTTTGCCAATCCCACGCCCAGAACCATGGGCAGCGGCCGCGAACTGTTTGCCCAGCATGCCGATGGACGCCAGTTCCCGATCGAAATCGGCCTGGGTTCGATGCCGCACGACGACGAAGTCTGCGCGGTGGCCTTTGTCAGCGACATCACGCCGCGGCGCCGGCTCGAGCATCGCTTTTCCAAAGTGGTGTCGTCGCTGCCTATCGGCCTATTGATGGCGGGCGCGGATGGCAGGATTTCAATGACCAATCAAGCGCTGGACGCCATGTTTGGTTATCCACCAGGCGAACTGGTGGGCAAGCCGGTGGAGGTGCTGCTGCCGCAGCGCGTGAGAAACGGCCACCCGGCTTTGCGCTCCGCCTTCGCCAAGGCGCCGGAAGTGCGGGCGATGGGCTCCGGGCGCGACCTGCTGGCCCAGCACCGGGACGGCAGCGAATTTCCGGTGGAAGTGGGGCTGACCCCTTTGGAAACCGAAGGGGAGCGGCAGGTATTGGCCGCAATCACCGACATCTCTTTGCGCAAGAAATTTGAGGAAACGCTGCAGCAGGCCAACGCTCAGCTGGAGGAGTTCACCTATGTGGCCTCCCATGATTTGCGCTCGCCTTTGCGCGGCATCGCGGATCTGATTTCGTGGATTCGCGAAGATTTGGACCCGTCCCAGCTCAACGCCGACATAGAGAAAAACTTTGCACGGGCCGAAGAGCGCATTGCCCGCGCCGAACGCATGATAGAAGACTTGTTGGAATACGCGAGGGCAGGGCGCCAGGATGAACGAGTCGAAGAGATCGACCCCGGCCAACTGGTGCGCGAAACCGTGGATCTTCTCGATATTTCCCCCGATTTCCGGCTGGAGGTTGAAATCAACGCCAGGCCGTTTCCCGCCGCCCGCACGCCGCTGTCCTTGGCGATCCGCAATTTGCTGTCCAATGCCTGCAAGCACCACGGTGGCGGCAAAGGCGTGATTCGCATCACGGTGGAGGAAGAAGGGCGCTTTAATCTGTTCACGGTGGAAGACGACGGCGTTGGCGTGCCGGAGGGCTCTGAAGAGCGTATTTTCAAGTTGTTTCACCGCGCCAGCAGCCAGGCGGCGGGACATGGCGTTGGACTGGCGGTAACCCGTCGCATGGTCAACAGCAATGGCGGCACCGTGATTCTGGATCGAAACGGCATGCTGGGCGGAGCCTGTTTTCGCATCCGCTGGCCGCGGTTTCCGCTCAAGGAGGTGGAGTGATGACAAGCGCGGTGATATCAAGCGACATTACGGTTTTACTGGTGGATGACGATGACGTGGCCATCGAAGGCGTATTGCGCGGCGTGCGCCGCCAAGGGCTTGAGTGCAATATGGTGACCGCCTGCGATGGCCTTGAGGCCTTGCAAATCCTGCGGGGAACGCACGACAGCAAGCGGATCACCAGCCCCTTCCTGATTTTGCTGGATCTTAATATGCCGAGGATGGACGGTTTTCAATTTCTCGAAACCATCCGCGCCGACAACCAGTTGCGCAATTCGGTGATCTTCGTGCTGACCACCTCGTCGCGGGACGCGGACCGCATGCGCGCTTACGAGGAAAACGTGGCGGGCTATATGATGAAATCCGCCGTGGGTCCGCAATTCGTGAAACTGATGGATCTATTGCATTCTTACGCCCAGTCCGTGGTTTTGCCGGCCCGGTAATCGCAATGATCGACGATGTCGAATGCCTGCAAGAGGCTCCGCAGCAAGTCAGCGTGCTGGTGGTGGACGACGACGACGTCGACCGCGAGCGCATCATCCGCCTGCTGCATAGAAATGCCTTATGTTCGCAAATCCTGGAAGCGGACTCCAAGGCCAGCGCCTTGAGTCTTCTGGGCCGGGAGCTATTTGATTTCGTTTTTCTGGATTTCAAACTGGACGACGGCGACGGCCGCGAACTGGTGCCCTCAATCCAGCAACGCAATCAATCCTGTCTGATCGTGGCGGTCACCGGCACCGGCAATGAGCGCATTGCAGCCGAGGCCATCAAACTGGGCGTCTACGAATATCTGCCCAAGTTCGAACTGACCGAGGACCGGCTGCGCCAAACCATCAGCGACGGCGTGCGGGTGGCGGCGATACAAACCAAGCTGCGTGAAACCGAGCAGTTGCTGCAGCACCGCAGCCTGTACGATTCGCTGACTGACTTGCCCAACCGCAATCTGTTTCTTGATCGTCTGGAACAGTTGTGCGCATTGCACGCTCGCAATCAGTTGCCGTTTGCCGTGTTGATGATAGACCTGGACCGCTTCAAGGAGGTCAACGATAAACTGGGCCACCAGGCAGGCGATTTGGTGTTGCGGGAAGTGGGCGCGCGTTTCGCCAGCCTGCTGCGGGGTTCGGACACCATCGCGCGTCTGGGCGGCGATGAATTCGCCGCCTTGCTGCTGGAGGTGGATGGAGCGGAGTGCGCGTTGGCCTTGGCGGAGAAGGTGGGGCATACGTTGGATGCGCCGATTCTGGTGGGAGAACACGCCTTGTCGATAGGCGCTTCCTTCGGTGTGGCGATGTGCCCGCAGCATGGCTGCGATCCCGCCCAACTGTTGTCCTGCGCAGATATCGCTATGTATCAGGCAAAAAGCAACCTCGGCTCAGTGGCCTTGTACGCGGGTGAAAACGACAAGCCCTGGCCCAAGTCGGGACAAACCACGCAAGCCCTGATTACCCAGCTAACCCGGGCGATCCAGCACGAGGAACTGGAAATGCATTACCAGCCCAAAGTCCGGCTGGACACCGAGGAAGTGGTCGGATTCGAAGCCTTGGTCAGATGGAACAGCCCGGCACAGGGCCAGGTAAATCCCGATGATTTCATGCCCACGCTGGAGTCTTGCAATCTACTGAGCCGTTTTACTTATCTGACGCTGGAGTTAGTGCTGTCTCAGCAACAGATATGGATCAGCCAGTTGCGGGAACCATTCAAGGTGGCGGTGAATATTTCCGCGCGGATGTTGGAAGATGGTCGGTTTGTGGAAGAAGTGATGGCGCGTTTGGCCAGTTACAAGATTCCACCCGAGCTACTGGTGCTGGAACTGACGGAAACCGCTCTGGTCATCAATCCGGTCAAGGCCAAGCTGATGATCGAGCAATTGCATGCTCAGGGCGTGTCCTTGTCGATAGACGATTTTGGAGCGGGTTTCACATCTTTTACCTACCTGAAAAACTGCCCAATCACCGAGATCAAACTGGACAAGGCTTTTGCGCAGGAACTGGAGCCGGGTTCGTTCAACGCCTCGCTGATACGGTGCATGGCGGTGTTTTGTCAGAGCCGTTCCATCAACTTTATCGTTGAAGGCGTGGAGCGCAAAAAATATTGGCCAGTTTTGATGCGGCTGGGCTGCTACCTGGCTCAGGGCTACAGCATTGCAAAGCCGATGCCTGCGGCTAAGGTGTTGCCCTGGAGAGAGAAGTGGGAGCGAGGCAAGTCATGAAGGTAAGTTCGCCGCGGCAGCGGTTCTGCGCGCAAGCATGAGCAGCCAAGCCGTATTTCGGATTGCGGGCAAAGGTTTATTGCAGAAACAGGCTCGCCGCGGCTAGGGGATTGGACGGGAAATAGGCGTGAAAATAGCTGGCCAGCAGGCTGCCGCGGCGATACAGCGCCTCGCCGGTTCCGGCGCCGCTGGCGCGCGTCGCGCGGGCGACAGGCTCCAGGCTGGTTTCCAGCCGAGTGTAGTGGAAAGTGTGGCCGCGCAGCGCGCCGCCGGGAAAGTCCATTTGCTGCAGGCCCAGCCCGCACAGCCTAGGCTGCAGCACGGCGTGGCCGGGCAGCAACTCCAGCATCGCCGCGCTCTCGCCATCGCGGCGGGTTAGCCGGTCCAGCAGATAGAGCATGCCGCCGCACTCCGCGTACAGGGGCTTGCCGGCTTCCACATGCCCATGTAGTCCCGCCTTTAGCGCGGTGTTGGCGGACAGCGTGTCCAGATGTAGTTCCGGATAGCCCCCAGGCAGGTAGACCGCGTCGCAGTCAGGCAGCACGGAGTCGGCTAGTGGCGAGAAGAAGGCCAGCTCCGCGCCCAGTTGGACTAGTGTTTCCATATTGGCCGGGTAGACAAAGGCGAAGGCGGCGTCGCGGGCGATGGCGATGCGCCGGCCTGCCAGCAGTTTCGGCATGCCCGGCTGGACGACAGGGGGAAACGCCACCGCAGGCGGCAACTCGGCCAGCGTGGTGCCGGCGATTTGCGCCGCGGCGAGATCGAGACGGGCGTCGAGATCGGCGATCTCCTGCGCTTGCACCAGGCCCAGATGGCGTTCCGGCAGCCGCACCGCCTCGTCGCGGCGCAGCGCGGCCAGCAGCGGCAGATGTGCCGGCAGCTGCTGGGCCAGCATTTCGGCGTGGCGCTCGCTGGCGACGTGGTTGGCGATGAAGCCATGAAAGCGAAGGCCCGGGCGGAAGCTGGCCAGGCCATGGGCGACGGCGGCGAAGGTCTGCGCCATGCCGGCGGCGTCTATCACCGCCGCCAGCGGGATGCCGAGCAGGGCGGCCAGATCGGCGCTGCTGGGCGTGCCGTCGAACAAGCCCATGCTGCCCTCGATCAGGATCAGGTCGGCCTCGGCGGCGGCCTTGTAAAGGCGGGCGCGGCAATCGTCCTCGCCGTTCATCCACAAGTCCAGGCCATAGACGGTGTGCCCGCTGGCCCGCTCGAGAATATAGGGATCCAGAAAATCCGGCCCGGTTTTGAACACATGCACCCGGCGTCCCTGATTGCGATGGTGGCGGGCCAGCGCCGCCGTCAGCGTGGTCTTGCCCTGGTGCGAGGCGGGGGCGGTCAGGAACAGTGCCGGGCAGCGCAACGATGTCATCAGAACTCCACTCCGCGTTGCGCCTTGATGCCTTGCTCGCGGTAGGGGTGCTTGACCAAGCGCATTTCGGTGACCAGATCCGCCGCCTCAAGCAAGGCTTCCGGCGCGTGGCGGCCGGTGACCACCACATGCTGCATCGCCGGCCGGACGGCGAAGGCGGCCAGCACTTCGTCCAGCGGCAGGTATTCGTATTTCAGCACCACGTTCAGTTCGTCCAGGATCACCATGTCGTAGTCTTCGCTCTCCATCATCGCCAGCGCCTGCGCCCAGCCCTTGCGTGCGGTGGCGATGTCGGCCTCGCGGTCCTGGGTATTCCAGGTATAGCCTTCGCCCATGGTGTGGAAGTCGCAGTTGTCGAAGCCGCCCAACAGGTCGCGTTCGGCGGTGTGCAGCGCGCCCTTGATGAACTGCACCACGCCCAGGCGCATGCCGTGGCCGACGGCGCGCAGGCCCATTCCGAAGGCGGCGCTGCTCTTGCCCTTGCCCGTGCCGGTGTTGACGATGAGCAGACCTTTTTCGCCGGTGGCGGCGGCCTTTTTCTTCTCGAAGCCCGCCTTGCGCTTCTCAGTCATGCGCTGGTGGGAGGCCGGATCGGTTTTCATAGTGTTGTCCTTGAGTGTGGGGCGCGCGCCGTCAGCGGCGCAACAGCCAGATGAAGAAGGCGCCGCCGACGGCGGCAGTGCCAACGCCAACCGGGATGTCTTCCGGGGCGATGACCGTGCGCGCGGCGGCGTCCACCCAGATCAGGAACAAGGCGCCCAGCAGTGCGCAGGCAGGCAGCAAGCGGCGGTGGTCGGCGCCGACGCAGCGGCGGGCGATGTGGGGAATCATCAGGCCGACAAAACCTATCGCGCCGCTGACCGCCACCATAGTGCCGGTCAGCAACGAGGAGGCGGCGAACACCGCCAGCCGCAGCCTGGTCACGCGTATGCCCAAGGTGACCGCGGTCTGCTCGCCGGCCATCAGCGCGTTCAGCGGCCTGGCCACCGTCAACAAGGCTGCCAGGCCCAGGCACAGCGCGGCCAGCGGCGCCGGCAGCAGCTCCCAGCGCGCCTGGCCTAGACCGCCCAGCATCCAGAACAGTACCGCCGAGGCGGAGCGATGATCACCCAGATACAGCATCAGATTGGCTAAAGCCATCAGCAGGAAGGACACGGCGACGCCGGCCAGCAACAACCGCTCGGCCTGCAAGCGACGCTGGCGAACGGCGATGCCGGTGACCAGCAGGGTGGCCAGCAAGGCGCCGGTGAAGGCGGCTAGCGGCAGGGTGGCGCCGCCCAGCACATTGCCGCTGAATAGCAACACCGTCACCGCGCCCAGCGTGGCGCCGGAGCTGACGCCCAGCAGGTGGGGGTCGGCCAGCTGGTTGCGGGTGGTAGCCTGCAAGGCCGCGCCCACCAGGGCCAGGCCGGCGCCGACCATGCCGCCTAGCAACACCCGCGGCAGCCGCAGCTGCCAGATGATCAGGTCCTGGCCCGGCTGCCAGGCCGGTTCCACCGGCAGGCCCAGCTGGTGCAGCAGTACATTGGAACTGACAGTGAACTCCACCGGCGCGGCGCCCAGGCCGGAAGCCAGCGGCAGCGACAACGCGAGCAGGGCTAGCAAGATGCTCAGCAAGGGCCAGGCCGATGGATGGTTGACGGCGGAGCGGATCACTTGGCGAAGGCCTCCGGGTGCAAGCCGCGCGCCAGCGCGATGATGGCGTCAGCGTTGGCGATGCCGGGCGTCGCGCTGTCGTAGGGCAGCACGATGAAGCGTTTGTCGCGCACCGCCGCCATCTTGTTCAGCGCCGGATGGTTTTGCAGAAAGGCGATCTTCTGCTGGGCGGAGACCTTGCCGTAGTCGATGATCACGACAACCTGCGGATTCCGCGCCACCACGGTTTCCCAGTCGACGCGGGTCCAGCTGGCGTTGACGTCGCCCAGGATGTTGCGGCCGCCTGCGGCTTGGATTAACGCGCTCGGCATGGCCAGCTTGCCGGCGCTGAAGGGGCGATCCTCGCCGCTGTCGTAGACGAAGACCGACGGCGTGGCCTTGCGCTTGGCGACGCGGGCGGCGGTACCGTCCACCTTGGCGCGCATCTCGGCCACCACTTTTTGCGCACGCGGCTCCACGTCGAAGATGCGGCCCAGATTGTTGAGGTCGCGATAGACATCGTCCAGGCTCGCCGCCGGGCGTTTCATTACATGGGCGCAGGATTCACTGAGCTCGTAGACATTGATGCCCAAGGGTGCCAGAGAAGCAGGCGTCACCGGGCCGCCCACGCGCAGGCCGTAGTTCCAGCCGGCAAAGAAAAAGTCGGCGTTGCGGGCCAGTAGCGCTTCCGACGACGGATAGTCGCCGGCCAGCTCTGGCAGCTTGCCCAATGCCTGTTTCAACGGTGCGTTCAGCTTGTTCCAGGCGCTGATGCCGGTGTAGCCGGTCATACGGTTTTGCAGGCCCAGCGCCACCATCATCTCGGTCAGATTGATGTCGTGGCTGACCGCGCGCTGAGGCGGGCGTTGGAAGGTGACTTTGCGGTTGCAACTATCGATAGTCAGCGGATAGGTGCTGGCATGAGCTTGAGAGGCCAGCAGCGCGGCCAGGCCGCAGGCGATGAGCAGAGGTGGATTAAGTTTCATATGCTTTCTTCTTCCAGCAGGGTGATGCGGGGATGACCGGCTTGAGGGTGGCGGTCCACCAGTGCGCGCACGCCGAACACTTCGGCCAAGAGCCGGGGTGTCAAGACGGTTTCCGGGACGCCGCTGGCGACGATGCGGCCGGCCTTCAGCGCGTACAGGCGGTGGCAGAAGGCGGCCGCCAGGTTGAGGTCGTGCAGGGTGGCGATGGCGGCGATGCCCAACCGGCGCACCAGGCGCAGCAGTGATAGCTGGTGGCGCAGGTCCAGGTGATTGGTGGGTTCGTCCAGGATCAGCAGCTCGGGCTGCTGCGCCAGCGCCCGCGCCAACAAGGCGCGTTGCTTCTCGCCTCCGGACAGCGTGGCGAAGGGCTGCCGTTGCTGCGCCGTCAAACCCACCTGGGCCAGCGCCTCGTCGACGATGGCGTGATCGGCGGCGGATCCGCCGCGCAGCAGCGATTGGTGCGGAATGCGGCCCATGTCCGCCACCTCGCGCACGGTCAGGCCAAAGTCCTCGGGAAATTCCTGCAGCACCACCGCCACGCGGCGGGCGAAGGCAGCGGCGGACTGGGACCAGATATCGGCGCCGTCCAGCCTGGCCTCGCCGGCTAGCGGCTTGTTGAAGCGGAAGGCGCAGCGCAAGGTACTGGTCTTGCCGCTGCCGTTGGGGCCGATGACGCCGACGAATTCGCCGGGCCGGACTGACAGCGCAATGTCGTGCAGCAGTCTTGCCTCAGGCGCTGTCGCGCTGTCCGGCGACCAGTCCAGGCCGCATAGTTCCAAGGCGCTCACCGGCTAGCTCCAGTGGGCGCCGGTGATGTCGCGCAGCAACGCCAGCACGCGTGGGCGGCTGGGGTGGTAGCCGATGAACACGAGCTGAGCCTGGCGTGGAGCGGCCAGGGTTTCGTCGCGGCTTAGCTCGATGCGCTTGCGCACGCCCTGGGCCAGCAAGCGGCCAGGGCCTTCGGAGCAGGCCGCGAAGCCCTTGATCCTGAGCAGGGGCTCCTCGTCGGCGATAACCTCCAGCGCTGCGGCCAGCTTGTCGGCGTTTTGCGCCTCTTTGCTGCGGATCATGAACGATTGCCAGCCCGGGTCTTGCTCGTGGAAATGCTTGTGGGTGGACAGGCCATGGCTGTGCGCGGCCTGGCCGCCGTGGCTGTGGCCGTCCAGCAGCGCCTGGTTGGCCAGCGGCCGCATCGCGAGCCCCGGCATGCTGGCCACCGGGCCGTAATGGCGGTGCGCCGCCGGCGCGGCCTCGTGCAGATGCAGGCCCAGCGTCAGCCGAGTGTCCAGCTTGGCTTGATAAGCCAGCTCGATGAAGCGGATCGACGGCGCTTGCCTGCGCACGGCTTCCTCCGCCGCCAGCAGCGCGTCGGCGGATAGCGCGTCTACCTTGTTCAGCACCACGATGTCGGCGTGGCCCAGTTGCTGGTCGAACAGCTCCGCCACCGCGTCGGCTTTGCCGCCGTCTCCAGCTGGGGAGAAGCGGCCGGCGAGCAGCAGCGGGGTGTCGACCACCGCCAGCGTGGCGTCCAGCACGAAATAGGGCGCCAGCGCCTCGCTCTGCAACTGGGCCATCACCGCGCTGGGCAAGGCCAGGCCGGAGGTTTCGATCAGCACGTGGTCGATCTGCTGGCGACGCTGCCACAGCGCCAGCATGGTGGGCAGGAAGTTGGCGTCGTCGTCGTAGGCCACCAGACCGTGGGCGAGGTCGTGGATTTCCACGCCGCCGGCGTCGGCGTCGCGCAACAGGCCGCCGTCTATCGACACCTCGCCGAACTCATTGACCAGGATGGCCAGCCGGCGTTGCTTATTGTTTTCCAGCAGCTTGGACAGCAGCGTGGTCTTGCCGGCGCCGAGGAAACCGGTCAATACCGTGACGGGGAGGCGCGGCGCGCTCATGCGGGTTCTCCTTTAGCTAGGGCCGCCAAGACGGCGTCAAAGTCGCTAAACGTTTGCGGATAGTCCAGCTGCGGGCGGTCTATCACGATGAAGGGGATGCCCAGCACGGTCGCGGCGGCGGCCTTGGCGTTGAAGCCGCCGGCCTCGCCGCCGTCCTTGCTGATCACGCAGTCAATGCCCCAGTCGCGCCACAGCGCCTCGTTGGCCGCTTGCGAGAACGGCCCCTGCATCGCGCAGATGCGCGAGCGCGGGATGCCCAGATCGAGCGCCCGCTGCAAATGCTGCGGGTCCGGCGCCAGGCGTACAAACCATTGCCGTTGTTTCTCGGCATCGGCGGCGAGGAAGCGGTGCAGTTCCTTGCTGCCGGTGGCGAGGAAAACACGTTTTCCTTTCGTCAGCGCCAGCTTGGCGGCCGCGTCGCTGTCGGCGCAGCGGATCAGCGGATACGCGCTGCTGCTGGCCGGGCGTTCGTAGCGCAGATAGGGCAGGGCCAGTTCCTTGGCCAGCGCCATCAGTTGCTGCGACATCTCGCTGGCGTAGGGGTGGGTGGCGTCGACGATGGCGCTGGCCCGGCTGCCGGACAACAGTTCGCGGCGGCGCTCCACGCCCAGCCGGCCGCTGACGGTGGCCACGCCGGGCGCCGCCTGCTGCGCCTGCTCATTGCCGTAATCGCTGGCGCTGCTGACCACCACCGCGCGGCCGGCGTCGGCGATGGCGCGGGACAGCGCGTTGCCGTCGCTGGTGCCGGAGAACACCCAGGCCGCGCCGGCGGGCAGCGCGTCGGCCTTGACCGTGTCGCTGGTGTTGTCCCAGTTGAAGTAGCCGCGCGGAGTGAACATCCAGTTCCGTTTGCGGCGGGTGAAGCGGTTGCCGATGACGATGCTGGTCAGCATGTCGAAGCGGCGGGTCCGCAGTTCGGCCAGAGTGACGATTTCCACCGCCTGGTCTTCACGGTAGGCGTTGCGGACGATGCCGCACAGCGTTTCCGGTTTCTTGTGCTCCAGCATGATGTCCAGGATGCGGTAGACGCCTTCCTGGCGCTGGCGGCTCTGCACGTTGTAGAACACCACCGCCAGATCGGCCTGGGCGATGTGGCGGGCGCGGGTTTCAATCCATTCCCACGGGCACAGCAGGTCGGACAGGCTCAGCGTGGCGAAGTCGTGCGACAGCGGCGCGCCGAGCAAGGACGCGCAGGAATTGGCCGAGGTGATGCCGGGAATCAGCTGCACGTCGAACACATCGTCTTCGAGCATGTCCTCGTAGGCCAGCGTGGCCATCGCATAGACGCCGATGTCGCCGCTGGACAGCAGGGCGACGGTTTTGCCGGCGCGTGCTTCCGCCAGCGCCAGCTGGGCGCGCTCGCGTTCCTGGGTCAACGGCAGGGTGCGGATGTCCTTGCCGGTTATCCACGGTTGCACCCAGGTCAGGTAAAAATCGTAGGAGACGATCACATCGCTCGCCGCCAGCGCCTGGCGGGCGAGGTCGGGAATCAGCTCGGCGCGGCCGGGGCCGACCGAGACGAGGTAGAGTTTGCCGGTCATTTTGTCATCCATTGTTAAGCTCCGGCTGCGCCGGGGCGTTCCGCCGTCAAAGTCAATTTGTGCCTGCTGCGCAGGCGTTTTTTTAGGGGTGACGTCGATGTCATTTGGGCTGGCGCGATCAAAGGGAAGCATCCTCCACCACCGCCACCGTCACCCCATCTACCGCGGTTTTTGGCACGATCAGCCGCCCCCGTGGGCTGGCGATCAGCGCGCACGGTTCGCACACGCCGTCGACGCCGACGTTCCGCCGCACCCAGTCCGACGGCGCGCCGGTCCAGCCGCGGGCGGCGACGTCTGCGCGGGCGATGACGCGCAGCGGCAGCGCGTGACGGGCGCAGAAGGCCAGCAGGCCGGCTTCGTCGGCCTTCAGGTCTATCGTCGCCACTTCGCGCACATCGGACAGCGGCCGGCCGGCCAAGGCTTGCAGCACGGCTTGTGCTATGGCCTCGGCGCTCTTGCCGCGGCGGCAGCCGATGCCCAACGTCAGCGGCTTGATCGCCTCGGTGGCGGTGGTGACGGCCGGCACCGCGCCGGTCAGCCGCGCCGCTTCGTAAGCCAGCGCATTGGCGCCGCCTTCATGGCCGGACAGCAGCGGGATGGCGAAGCGGGCAGCTTCATCCATCACTACCACCGCCGGGTCGCTGTATTTGCTTTGCGGCAGGCCGTCCAGATAGCGGACGGCGATGCCGCTGGCCATCACCAGTATCCAATGGCTGTGCGCATGGAAGGCGGCTCGGAATTGCTCGCGGCCGCTGGCGTTTGGCTGCTGCCACGGCTGGTATAGCTGGGCGTCCAGCGCCGCCGCCAGCTTCCGGCCCAAGGGCAGCGCTTCGGCGCGCACCAGCCACACGGCGCGGCTCATGCCTGCTTTTCTTTCCGCAGGCTGGCCCGCTTGATCTTGCGCTCGTCGCCGTCACGGAAGATATGGGTGAAGCCGGCCGCGTACAGGCTGGATTCGACGCCGCCTTCGCGCGACAGCGCCTCGCCGACCAAGAGCAGCGTGGTCAGCAGCCAGTCCTTCTGTTTCACCTCGTCCAGCATCTTGCCCAGCGTGCTGCGGTGGACGGACTGGTCCGGCCAGCTGGCGCGGCGCACCAACGCCACCGGGGTAGTGGGCGGGTAGTGCAGCGCCAGGTCGGCGACGGTCTGCTTCAGCCGCTGACCGGACAGGAAGATGCACATCGTCGCGCGGTGGGCGGCGAAGCTGGCGATGGATTCCGTCTCCGGCACCGCGCTGGCGCGGCCGCTGGTGCGGGTCAGGATGATGGACTGCGATACCGCGGGCCGGGTCAGTTCGCTGCCCAATGCGGCGGCGGCGGCGGTGAACGAGGACACCCCGGGCACCACTTCGTAGGCGATGCCCAGCGCTTCCAGCCGGCGCATCTGCTCGTTGGTGGCGCCGTAGATCGCCGGGTCGCCGGAATGCAGCCGCGCCACGTCCTTGTCCTCGGCCTGGGCGCGGCGGTATAGCGCTTCCTGCTGGTCCAGATTCAGCTCGGCGGTGTCGTGGATTTCCGCGTCAGGGCGGCAGTGGCTGAGCATCTCGGCCGGCACCAGCGAGCCGGCGTACAGCACCATCGGGGCTGCGCCCAACAGGCGGCTGCCGCGCAGCGTGATCAGGTCGGCGGCGCCGGGGCCGGCGCCGATGAAATAGACTTTCATGAGTGGCGTCTTTCTCTGGCTGTCTTGCGGATCAGCATGGTGGCGAGGTAGCCGCTGGCGTCTGTGCTCAGTTGCGAGACATCGGCGCAAAGCACTTCGCCGGGCAGGCCGATGCGGCGGGCGAAGGCGCACAGCTGGGCGATGCCCATCTGGTTCAATAGCGCCAGCACCTCCGGCAGCCGCTTGCCTATCTTCATCAGCACGATGAGGTCGTGGCTTTCGATGTCGGCTCGCAGCGCTTCCATATCGTCCGGGCAGGGCAGGATCAGGATGCGTTCCTTGCCTTCGCCCAGCGGCCAGGACAGCGCCGACGCGGTGGCGGCGAAGCTGGTGACGCCGGGGAAAGTCTGCGTTTGCAGTTCCGGCAGCATTTCGCGCAGCGCCGCCAGCAGGTAGCCGTAAGTGGAGTAGGTCATCGAGTCGCCTATGGTCAGGTAGGCGACGTTCAGGCCGGTTTTCAATTCGGCGGCCAGTTGTTCGGCCAGCGCGCCGTAGTGGCGCGACAGCGCGCTGCGCTCCGGATTCATCTCGAACTCGATCTCGCGGAAGCGGCTTTCGTCCAGCTCCAAGCCGGCCAGGCATTGGCGGGCGACAGATACTTCACTGGAGCTGGCGCGCGGCAGGTAGACGACGTCGGCCTCGCGCAGCGCGGCCAGCGCCGCCACCGGGATCAAGCCGGCCGGGCCGGGGCCGACGCCTATGCCTATCAATCGTCCCTGCTTCATGCCGCCTCTCCCAGCGGGGTGCCGTCCATGCTGAACAGGCGCACCGCCACCTGCCGCACGCTGGGCACCTTGCTCGCCATCAGCGCCGCGGTACGGCGTTCTATTTCCATCCAGTAGCCGCGCGCGTCCGGCTGGCTGTTCATGATCTGCACTACATTCTCCACGGTATTCGCTTGTTTGATTTGCGCCACCAGCTCGGGCGGATAGCCCAGCTCGGCGGCGACGCCGGCGACGGCGTCCATCGCCATGCCGCTCTTGCCGGAGTGGGTGTCCCAGACGCCGTCCAGCAGTTTGGCGATCTTGCCCGGGTGGCCCAGCACCCACAGCGTGTCGAGGATGCGGCCTTGTTCGATCAGCACCGACTCGGCGAAGTCCAGCGAGTCGCCGACGAAGTTGGCGATCTGCACCACCTGTTTTTTCTCCAGCCCCAGTGTGTCGGCGGCGTAGCCACGGCCTATCTTGCCGGGGGTGAAGGCGATGGCCGGCGGCCACTCGCCCAGCGCCACCCGCACATAGACTTCGATCGACGCGATCCACGCCGCCTGCGACATCGGCTCGACGATGCCGCTGGTGCCCAGTATCGAGATGCCGCCGACGATGCCCAGCATCGGGTTGAAGGTGCGTTTGGCGATCTTGTCGCCGTCTACGCAGCCTATCGCCAGGTCGAAGCCCGGATCGGGCCGGCCGGCCAGTGCCTCTTCCACCGCCATCCGCATCATCCGCCTGGGCACCGGATTGATCGCCGGCTCGCCGGGCGGGATGCGCAGGCCGGGTTGGGTGACCATGCCGACGCCGGCCGCGGCCAGGAAGCGCAGCGCGCCGCTGTGGTTTAGCCTCACCTCGGCGAAGATCGTTGCGCCGTCGGTGTTGTCGGGGTCGTCGCCGGCGTACTTCAGCACCTCGGCTCGGACGGTGTCCGCGTCCAGCCAGGCCACGCTTTGCACCGGCACCGCCAGGTAAAAGTCCGGATCCGGCAGGCTGATGAAGACCTCGTCGGCGTCCACGCCGTCCAGCAGCATCAGCAGCGCCGCCTTGGCGGCGGCGGTGGCGCAGCTGCCGGTGGTGCGGCCGCGGCGCATGCCGTTGGGGGCGGGAGCGGCGAGGTCGTAAGGCTGGCGCACCGGGTTCAGACTTCCTGCTGTTGCTGCTGATGGACGTGTTCGATCGCGTCTATCATCAGCGCGTTGACCACGGTGGCCGCCCATGGCGAGCCGCCGCGGGTGCCGCGGTTGGTGATGCGCGGCACTTGCAGCAGCGCGCGCAGCTCTTCCTTGCATTCGCGGGTGCCGACGAAACCCACCGGCAGGCCCACCACCAGTTGCGGCCGCCAGCCGTGATCGCGCACCAGCCGCACCACTTCGCGGATGGCGGTCGGCGCGTCGCCTATCGCCACCACGCAGTCGTTGCCGAACTTCTGCCAGGCGCGGCGGATGCCGGCGGCGGAGCGGGTGATGCCGCTGGCCTCGGCCAGCAGCCGGGTTTCCTCGTCGTGCACGCCGCACCAGGTTTCCACTTCCAGCTGGCGCAGCACTTCGCGCTTCAGACCGGTTTCCACCATGGTGACGTCGGTGACCACGCGGCGGCAGCGCAGCAGCGCGCGCATGCCGGTTTCGCAGGCGCCGGCCGAGAAGAACAGGTCGTCCACGCTGTTGAAGTCGCCGGTGGTGTGCACCAGCCGCATCAGCGCGGTGCGCTGCTCGGCGGGGAAGGCCGACCAGTCGCGGCCTTCGTCGATGATGCGCATGCTTTCCGCTTCGATAGGATGCGGGGTGTAGCGTTTCCAGGCCGGCGGCTGATTGGCGGCAGGCTCGCGCTCCAGCAGGCCGCGCACCTTGCCGTGGTGGCCGCGCTGCGGCTCGCCCACTTGCTGTTCGAAACCGACGATCTGCACCCGGTATTTGCACAGCGCGCAGTTCATCGCGGCGCGGCCTTCCACGCCTTCCTGCGCGCGCTCCAGGAATACCTCGGCCACTTGCGGGTCCGGGCCGAGATAACCGGCGCTGAGCACCTCGATTTCCGGATAACGCGCCGCCAGGTCCGCCGTCGCGCCGTAGATGCGCTTGACCAGCACGCCGTCGAACAGGAAGTAGGGCAGCACCACGATGCGGCGGTAGCCCAGCAGCGCGGCGGCGCGCAGGCCGTCGGCCACCAGCGGCTTGGCGGTGCCGGAATAGCAAGTGAAAGACGCGGCGAAGCCCAGTCCTTCTTCCAGCATCCGCGCAAGCTTGGAGATTTCGGAATTGGCGTCCGGATCCGTGGTGCCGCGGCCCACCACCACCAGACAGGCGTCATTGCGCGACACGGTCTGCGGCGACGCGGCCTCGGCCTGGACGATGCGCTGGCGGCACAGCGCCAGCAGCCGCGGATGCAGGTCCAGCGCCGCGCCGAAGTGGAAAGTCACGCCGGGATGCGCCTGCTGCAGCGCCAACAGCTCGCTGGGCATGTCGTTCTTGGCGTGGGTGGCGGCCAACAGCACGCCGGGCACCATCACCACGGTTTTGGCGCCGGCGGCGATCACTTGGTCCACCGCCTCGTCTATCGTCGGGCGGGCGAACTCCAGAAAACCATGGGCCACCGGGCGCTCGCCGGCGCGCGCCTTCAGCGCGTCCACCAGCTGCATGAATTCGTTCACCCCGTCCGGATCGCGGCTGCCGTGGCCGGCCAGCACGATGGCGTAGTCTTGCTTGCTCATTTGTGGGTCGGCTCGATCTGGCTGTCCATCGGCGCGAGCGTGCGGATCAGCATGATGCTCATGTCGGAGAAGCGCTGCTCGGCGCACTCGGCCAGCGTACCGCGCCATTCCGCCTCGTTGCGGGTCAGGTTTTCCCATACTTCCACCTGCTGGCCGGCCGGGATGCCGTTTTCCAGCAGGTAGGCGGCGATGTGCCAGGGCATGAAGGAGCGCGCCTCGTCCCACGGGCAGGGGATCACGATGGCGTTGCGGCCGTCCTGCAGCACGTGCACCAGGTGGCGCTTGAACGGGGTCAGATCGCCGCGGCGGTGGAAGGTGATGAAGCTGGTCTCGTCGAAGCACACCTTGCCGCGCGAGGCCAGGATCTGCGCCGAGGAGATGCCGGGTATCGTTTCCACCGGATGGCCGCAGGCGCGCTCCACCCGCTCCAGGTACTGGAAGCCGCTGAAGTGGATGTCGCCCATGAACACCACCACGCACTTCTTGCCGGCGTGATGACGCGCGGCGACGATGTCCAGCTGGGCCACCTGGTCGCGGTAGCCCATCTGTATCACTTCGGCGTTGTCCGGGATCAGCGGGCGCACAACGTCCACCACCGCGTTGAAGCCGGCCACCACGTCGGCCTCGCGTATCAGTTGGGCCGAGCGCTGCGGCAGGTAGCCGATGTCGCCGGGGCCGGCGCCTATGCAGATGATCATGCGTATTCCTTTGGCTGCAATGTAGTCATTCGATTCTGTTCTACAGGACCCGGCAAAGCCGGGCCTCTTCACTGTGCGAGTTCAGTCGGCAGCCACTTGGACTCATTCCCAATCCCCCGCCCTTGCCCTGCAAGGGAACCTCGCTGCGTTCGCAGGCTAAAGGGCTACAGGACGCCAGCGCCACCGTGGGTCCGATGACGATCAGCGCCGGGCTGTGGATGCCGGCCGCGCTCATGTCTTGTTCCAAAGCGTCCAGGGTGCTCAGCACCTGGCGCTGCTGCGGCAGGGTGCCGTTTTCTATCGCCGCCGCCGGGGTGTCGGCTGCGAGGCCGTGGCGCAGCAGCTCGGCGCGGATCAAAGGCAGCCGCTTGACGCCCATATAAATCACCAGCGTCATGCCGCTTTGCGCCAGCGCCTGCCAGTTGGGCTCGTCGCCGTCCTGGCGCGGGTGGCCGGAGACAAAAGTGACGCCGTGAACGAAGCTGCGGTGGGTCAGCGGAATGCCCAGCGTGGCCGGCACCGCCAGGCCGGCGCTGAGGCCGTTGACGATCTCCACCTCGACGCCGGCGACGCGCAGCGTCAGCATTTCCTCGCCGCCGCGGCCGAAGACGAAGGGGTCGCCGCCCTTGATCCGCGCGACGATGCGGCCGGCGCGGGCTTCGTCAACCATGCGCTGCTCGATGGCCGCTTGCGACGCCGACGGGCAGCCGCCGCGCTTGCCCACCGGCACGATTTCAGCGTCCGGCCGCAGCATGGCGCGGATATCCGGATGCACCAGATCGTCCACCAGCGCCACATCGGCCAGCTGCAGGCAGCGCGCGGCCTTCAGCGTCAGCATGTCCAGGTCGCCGGGGCCGGCGCCTATCAGATAAACCTTGCCCGTCATCTCAGCTGCCCAGTCTTTGTCGAATCGTCAATGTCAGCTGCTCGCCGCTGAGGGCGTCACAAGCCAGGTATTCGGCGCCCAGCGCCTCGGCCAGCTCGCGGGCGCGGCCCAGGCGGACGAAGTCCTGCTCGGTGTCCAGCACCAACGCCGGCGCGCCGGCCAGTTGGCCGGCCAGGTCCAGCGCCTGCCGCCACGGGTCGCCGTCTCCGTCCAGCGCCACATTGGCGCGGCCGTCGCTCAGGACAACCAACAGCGGCGCCGGGCCGCCCAGCTGGCGGGACAGCGTGTCGGCCGCCAATGCCAGCGCGTGGGCCAGCGGAGTGCGGCCGCCGGTGGGCAGCTCGCGCAGCGCCCGCTCGGCCTGTTCGACGCGGTTGCACGGCGGCAGCAGCAGTTCCGCCTTTTGGCCGCGGAAGGCGATCAGCGCCACCTGGTCGCGGCGGCGGTAGGCGTCTTCCAGCAGGCTCAGCACCGTGCCCTTGACCTGTTCCATCCGCTGGCGCGCGGCCATCGATCCCGACGCGTCGACCACCAGCAGGATCAGATTTCCCTGCTTGGCGACGCGGACCTTGTCGTGCAGGTCGGCGCGGGTGACCGCGAAGTTGTTGGGATCGCGCAGCAGCGCGTGGCGCAGCGTGGCGTCCACCGCCAGCTGGGCCGGCTGCGGATTGGCCTCGGCGCGCACATAGTGGCCGCGCTGGCGGCTGGCGCCGTCGCTGCGGCGGCCGGCGGCGTCGCCGGAGGAGGGTGCCTGCACGCGGATGCGGGCGATGTCGCCAGCCGGCGCGGCGGCGAAAATCTGTTCCGAACCATGGCCGCTAGGCCTCGGCTCCTGCTCGTCGTCGGCGTCCGGCGGCGGTTGGGTGTGATTCTGTTCCTGCGGAGAAGGAGGCGGCGGTGGGTTGGACGCCTGCCGCGTCATCTGTTCCAGCTTGTCCTGGTCCAGCCCGCTCTGTTCGAACGGCTTGCTGCGGCGGCGGTGCGGCAGCACCAGCCGGGCGGCGTCGCGGACATCCTCGGCGGAGGCGTCGGCGCGGCCGTCCAGCGCCGCCAGCGCGCGGGCGGCCTTGTTCAGCACGATGTCGGCGCGCAGGCTGCTGACTTCGAATTCGCAGCACAACTCGCTGACGAAGTGAAATAGCTGATCGCTAAGCCGGGTTTGAGGCAGCAAGGCGCGCGCGGCGGCGATATTGGCGCGCAGCGCCTCGCTGTCGCTTTGCCACTGGGCGGCGAAGCCGGCCGGGTCGGCTTCGAATGCCAGACGGCGACGCACCACTTCGGCGCGCTGGCGAGGCTCGCGCGGCGCGGCCACATCCACCATCAGGCCGAAGCGGTCCAGCAACTGCGGCCGCAGATCGCCTTCTTCCTGGTTCATGGTGCCCAGTAGCGTCACCCGCGCCGGGTGGCTGACCGCCAGGCCCTCGCGCTCCACTGTGTTGACGCCCATCGCGGCGGCGTCCAGCAGTACGTCCACCAGGTGGTCGGCCAAGAGGTTGACCTCGTCGATGTAGAGCATGCCGCGGTGGGCTGCTGCCAGCAGGCCGGGCTTGAACGCTTGCTTGCCGCCTTGCAGCGCTTTTTCGAAGTCCAGGCTGCCCAGAACCCGGTCCTCGGTGGCGCCCAGCGGCAGGTTGATGAAGGGCACCGGGCCGTCATGCAGCGCGCGCGCGTCGCCGGAACACACCGGGCATAGCGATAATGGATGGTCCGGCTCGCAGTTGTAGCCGCAACCGGCGGCGCGGCGGATGGGCGGCAGCACAGCGGCGAGGCCGCGCGCGGCGGTGCTCTTGGCGCTGCCTTTGTCGCCACGGACCAGCACGCCGCCGACCGTCGGGTCCACCGCGCAGATTAGCAGCGCCTGCTTCAGTTGCTCTTGGCCGACGATGGCGGCGAAGGGGTAGATCGGCGTCATTCTAAAAACCTCATTTGCCACGGACGCGCACGGAAATACACGGACGGAGGCGACACAGAGGGAGGCGGTGGCTTTTTCCGCTGTTCATTTCCGTGCGTTCCGTGTGTTTCCGTGGCTCATTGTGTTTTTGGGTATCAAGGCTTGTTTTCTCCGCGCGCTTCCAGCAGCGCTTCGCTATCCAGGTGCAGCTGCTTGAGCGCGGCCAGGGTGTCGGGATCCGGCTCCGCCCACAGCTGACGCTGCGCGGCTTCCAGCAGGCGGTCGGTGATGGCGTTCAGCGCCCACGGATTGCTGTCTGCGAAGAACTGCTGCATCGCCGGGTCCAGCGCGTAGCTTTGCGCCAGCTGCTCGTAGACCCAGTCGTCCACCACCTGGGCGGTGGCGTCGTAGCCGAACAGGTAGTCGACAGTGGCGGTCAGCTCCAGCGCGCCCTTGTAGCCGTGCTTCTGGATGCCGGCTATCCACTTCGGGTTGGCCACCCGTGAACGGAACACGCGCAGCACTTCCTCCTTCAGCCCGCGCACCGCAGGCAGCTCCGGATTGTGGCTGTCGCCGAAGAAGGCGCGCGGCTGGCGACCGCTGAGGCTGCGTATCGTCGCGATCATCCCGCCGTGGTATTGCAGGTAGTCGTCGCTGTCGAAGATGTCGTGTTCGCGGTTGTCCTGGTTGTGCAGGGCGACTTCCACACCGGCCAGCCGATGGCGCAGCGCGTCGCGGGCGTCGGCGCCGTTGGCCGCGCGGCCGTAGGCGTAGCCGCCCCAGTTGACGTAGGCGGTGGCGAAGTCGGCGTCGTTCTGCCAGTTCTGCTCGTTGATCAGCGGCAGGATGCCGGCGCCGTAGCTGCCTGGTTTCGCCCCGAATACGCGGTACAGCGATTGCGCGTCGGCGTCGGGCAATTTGCCCAGCAGTTCGTTCTTCAGGTCGGCCAGATAGTGCTTGCGAAGGAAGTTCTGCTCCACCGGCTCATCCAGCCGCGCCACGGTGTGCACCGCCTCGTCGATCAGCGAAATCAGGTGCGGGAAGGCGTCGCGGAAGAAGCCGCTGATGCGCACGGTGACGTCGATGCGCGGCCGGCCCAGCTCGGCCAAGGGGATCACTTCCAGGCCCTGCACGCGGCGGCTTTCCTGCTGCCAGCGCGGCTTGACGCCGAGCAGGGACAGGATTTCGGCGATGTCGTCGCCGTGGGTGCGCATCGCACTGGTGCCCCACACGCTGATGGCCACCGACTCCGGATACTGGCCGGTTTCCTTCAGATGGCGGGCAAGCATTTCGCGGGCCAGGCCGTCGCCTATGCGCCAGGCGGCGTTGGACGGCAGGCTGCGCGGGTCCACCGAATAGAAATTGCGGCCGGTGGGCAGGGTGTGGGCCATGCCGCGCGTGGGCGCGCCGCTGGGGCCGGCCGGCACGTAGCCGCCCTCCAGGCCGCGCAAGAGATTGTCTATCTCCTCGGCGGTGCGGGCCAGCTTGGAGCACAGCTCGGCGCAGATGAAGCTCAGCACCTGTTCCAGTTCCGCACAAGGCTCGACGCCGGGCAGAACGGCGGCGACGGCGGCCGGCACCGCGGCCGCGTCGTAGCCGCGCGCGGCCAGCTCGGCGATCAGCGCGCGCGACAGCTTCAGCACCGCGTCGTGCGCATCGGCGCGGGTGACCAGCGCTTGGCCGGCCAAGGCCTGCAAGGCGGCGGGCGTCTCAGCGAGGCGCTTGCCCTGGTCTTGCTGCCATACCGGCCAATCGCCGCCGCAGGCCGCCGCCACGCTGGCGGGCAGGCCGGGGATGCCGAGGTTGGGCAGACGGGTCAGCGCCAGCAGCATGTCGATCAGCGCTTCGCCCTGCGGCGCGTTGCCCAGCACGTGCAAGCCATCGCGGATCTGCGCCGCGCCCAGCTCGCACAGATAGCCGTCGATATCCTCGATCAGGTGGGCGACGTCCACGCCGTCCATCTTGGCCAGGCTCAAGGGCACGCCGTCTTCGTTCAGCGTGTCGTCCCAGTCATGGTCATGGTCGTGGTGATCGTGGCTGTGGACGTGATGATCATGATCGTGGTGGTGATGGCACCCATGATCGTGGGCGTGCGCGGCCTTGGCCGGGCGGTATTTCGTCGCGGCGGCAGGTTTTACAACCATCGCCGGCTTGGCGGCCTGCGGCCGGTACTTGCCGTGGACAGCGGCGGGCGCGTGCAGGTGGCCGCTATGCGGGTGATCGTGGCCGTGATGATGGTCATGGCCATGATCGTGCTCATGCCCGGAATCATGGTCATGCTTGAGCATCGCCGCCAGGTCGGTGTCGAGCTTGGCTTCCTTGATCAGATCCCAGATCTGCTGCTGCAACAGCGGCAGCTTGTTCGGGTCCAGCAGCTCCACCTGATAGTACTCGTCCACCAACTGGGTCAGCTGCGCCAGCGGGCCGTAGCTGTCGGCGGTGGTCATCGTCGGCGTCAGGTGGTCGATGATCACCGCGTGGCCGCGGCGCTTGGCCTGCGAGCCTTCGCCCGGATCGTTGATGATGAAAGGGTAGAACAGCGGCATGTCGCCCAATAAGGCATCCGGGAAGCAGTGCTGCGACAGGCCCACGCCCTTGCCCGGCAGCCATTCCAGCGTGCCGTGCTTGCCGACGTGGACGATGGCGTCTGCCCGCCAATCGTCGCGCAGCCAGCGGTACAGCGCGTAGTAGTGGTGGGTGGGCGGCAGGTCCGGGGTGTGGTAGATGGCGTCCGGGTCCATGCCGTAGCCGCGCGGCGGCTGCAACGCGACGAAGACATTGCCGTAATCCAGGCCGGAAAACACCAGTTCGTCGCCGTCGACGTAGGCGCCGCCCGGCGGCTGGCCCCAGCGCTGCAGCATCTTGTCGCGCAGCGCGTCCGGCAGTTCGTCGAACCAGGCTTGATAACGCTGGGCCGGCACGCGGGCGGCGGCGTTTTTCATCTGCTCGGCGCTCAGGTAGTCCTGGTCGTAAGCGCCGCGGTCTATCAGTTCGTGCATGAGCGCGTTGCTGTCCGGCGGCAGCGGGTCCATTTGATAGCCACGGCCCTGCATGCCATGCAGCATCGCGTACAGCGACGCCGGCGAGTCCAGGCCCACCGCATTGCCTATCTGCGAGGCCTTGCTGTTGGAGTTGGTGAAGATGAAGGCGATGCGCTTGTCGGCGTTTTCCACATGGCGCAGCCGCGCCAGCCGCGCGGCGATGCCGGCCAGGCGGCGGGCGCGGTCCGGCAGCGGCGCGTATTGCTCGGCTTGTCCTGCTTCCGCCGGCTGCTTGAAGCTCAGCGGCACGCCGATGATGCGGCCGTCGAATTCCGGCAGCGCCACGTTCATCGCGGTGTCCAGCGGATTGAAGCCGCGGTCGGACGCTTCCCACTGTTCGCGGGTCATGCTGCTGGTGATGGCCTGCAGCACCGGCAGGTCGAGCTGGTCCGACGCTTCCACCGCCCAGCCAGGCTGGGTGGGGCCATCGTTGTTGATGTCGCCCATCGCGAACGAGGTGGTGTTGATCAGCAGCGAAACATTCGCGCGCGGATCGGCCAATAGCGCCAGCGCCGCCGGCAGGCCATTTTTTTCTATCGTGCGCAGAGACAAGGTGAACACCGGCAGCGCGTTGACGCCGCGCTCGGCCAGGCAGTCCACCAGCAGGTCGATGAAGCGGGTGTTGCCGGACAGCCAGTGGGCGCGGTAGAAGCACAGGCCCACGCTAGGCCAGTCCGGATTGCGGATTTCAAGCCAATCGTCGAGCGAGCAGGGCGCGGCCAGCTCCGGGTGGTAAATGCCGTGCTCGGGCAGCGGCTGCGGGCTCTGGTAGCCGAAGCCGGTCAGCAGCAGCCTGTCGGCCAGGCAGCGCATCAACTCGCCCAGGTTGGAGCTGCCGCCGGCCTGCAGATAGGCGTGGACGTCTTGCTGCAACGATACCGGCGCGCTACACAAGGCTTGCAACTCCGGGTCCGGCTCGCCGGTGCCGCTGACCACGATGACCGCGGTCTGTAGCCGCCGGGCGTGAGCCAGCAACAGGCCCAGGCCGGGTATCGCGTCGGCGCGGCCCAGCACGCGCAGCACGATGGCGCGGGCGTTGGCAAGCTGGCCGTCCAGCAGTACCCGCATCGCGGCTTCGTCGGCGATGCCTTGCAGCGAGATACCGGCGACGGCGGGAAAATCGTCCGGCCAGCGCGCGCGCAACAGCGCGGCGAGGTCGGTGCCGGCGTGGCTCAACAGTGCGATTTCGGCGCTCATGGCTGCGCCTCCGTTTCGATATCGCCGATGCCGGTTTTATGGAACACTAACTCCTCAACCGGGACGCCGTCCTTTAAATGTTGGCAGACGATGCGCTCGATATCGGTTTCGCTCACCTTGCGGTACCAGACGCCGTCCGGGTAGACCACCATCACCGGGCCTTCCTTGCATACCGCGAAGCAGTGGCTGCGGGTGCGCTTGGCGCGCAGGCCCTCGCAGGCGTCTATGCTGCGCCCCAGGTGCAGGAACATCGCTTCCGAGCCTTGACCGTCCGGCGTGCAACGCGGGCCGGTACACATCAGCACGTGTTTGTCGTGGGTTCTCATCGCGCCTCCGGCGTCAGTTGGTCGAAGCGCTTCCATTTATAAATGGCGGCGGAGGCAAGCCAAGTCAGCAGGAACACGCCGATGACGAAATAGCCGAAATGGGCCAGATCGTCGTTGAGCGCTGAGATCAGGCCCCAGAAGCCGCCGCTGAGTTGCAGCTTGTCCGCCAGCAGGCCCAGTCCTTCCAGCCCGCCGATGCCCACCGCGACGACGACGGAGACGAAGGTGATGGTCAGGTTGTACCAGAGCTTGCGCACCGGATTGACGAAGGCCCAGCCGTAGACTTCCACCATCATCATGCTGTCCAGCGTGTCCACCAGCGCCATGCCGGCCGCGAACAGCGCCGGAAAAACCATGATGTGCCACAGCGCCACGCCGTTGGCGCTTTGCGAGGTGGCGATGGCGAACAGGCCGATCTCGGTGGCGGTGTCGAAACCCAGGCCGAACAAAAAGCCGATGGGCAACATATGCCAGCTCTTGGTCACCATGCGAAACAGCGGCTTGAGCAGGCGCGCGATCAGGCCGCGGTTGTTCAGCAGCAGATTCAGCTGCTCGTCGCAGATGGCTTCGCCGGCGTGGGCGCGGCGGAAGGCACCCCATACCGCGCGCAAGGAGGACAGATTGATCAGTGCCAGCGTCAGCAGAAAGAAGGCCGACACGCTGGTGCCGATGACGCCGCCTATCTCCTTGAAACCGGCTACGCGGCTTTGCAGCGCGCTGGCGGCGAATACGATCAGGGCGACGGCGATGACGACCACCGCCGAGTGCCCCAGGGAAAAGAACAGGCCCACCGCGGATGGCCGGCGGCCTTCCTGCATCAGCTTGCGCACGGTGTTGTCGATGGCGGCGATGTGATCGGCGTCCACCGCGTGACGCAGGCCGAACAGATAGGCGAGCAGGGCGGTGGCGAGTTGGGCCGGGTGATCGGCGAAGGCTGTCAAAGCCCAGGCCCAGGCCAGTAGATTGGTCAGGATTAGCCCGACGAGTATCGGCGCGTGCTGCGCCAGGCGGCCGGCGGACGGCGCGGTGGATGAATGCATGGTGCCCTCGGAGACGATTTTCGTCGAGCAAACGAGGGCACAGGTCGCCGATTATTCATGAGCGGCACATGTGCGTATCCCCCGGTACACCCCGCCCGGTTTCTGCTTGCGTCGACACGTATGACGGCCGGTCTCCTGGCTCGCGCGTCGCCGTCCGACGCCGCCTTCCCAGCCCTGTTTAGGGACCAGTGGCGTTAGGCGTGGACTCTGCGCTTACAGTTGCGGGGGCAGCCGCGGTCTTGCACCGCGTTCCCGTTTCACCCTCTGAGAACCTGTTTACGTACTGCCGCGCGTCTTGGCTGGCAAGGTCGTACACAAATTTTTGGGGCACCGTCATGATGGGGTCGGATAATACGTGACAAAAACCAGGCTGTGAACCGCTGGCGTTTTGATTTTAATTACAATCGCCGCCAGGATGCCAAGGCCTGTTCCAGCCGCGCCCAGTCCTGTTCGCTTCTAGGCAGGCCAAAGCGCAAGCTGGGCATGGACTCAAAATAACGGCTCAAGATGCCGTGCCCCGCCAGATAGCGATGCAAGGACAGGCTGGCATCGCCGGGAACCCACTGGAACAGCTCGCAGCCGCCGGCCGGCGCCAGTTCGTGCCGCTCCAGGCAGTTTCGTAGCCGCGCGCTATCGCGTAGCAGCTTGCTTCTCATGGACTGCTGCCACGCCGTATCGCGCAGCGCCTGCGTCACCGCTTCGCGCGCCGGACCTGCCATGGACCAGGGGCCCAACTCCTCGGCCAAGGCCTGCCGCAACGCAGGCTGGGCAAACACGAAACCGGCGCGGGCGCCGGCCAGGCCGAAGAATTTGCCGACCGAGCGCAGCACGATCAAGCCCGGCTTGCCGATATGAGGCAGCATGCTGTCCTGCGGCGACGCATCCAGGAATGCTTCGTCGACCAGCAGCCAGCCGCCGCGCTCCGCCAGCCTTTGCCGCCAGTCCTCCAGTAAATCCGGCTCGAAACGATCTCCGGTGGGGTTGTTGGGGTTGCAGATTTGAACCACGTCCAGCCGATCGATGTTGGCGGCGAGCGCGTCCGGCGTGAACCGTTCCACGCGGTGCCCGCGCCTTTGCCACTGATAAGGATGCTCGGCGTAGCACAAGGTCAACATGCCGACGCGGCAGGGCGCTCGCAGCCGCGGCAGCACCTGGATGGCGGGCTGGGAGCCCGCCACCGGCAGCAGTTGCTCGCAACCGTAATATTCCGCCGCCGCCGCTTCCAGCCCATCATGGTCCTGCGGCAGCCGCAGCCAGGCGTCGGCGGACAGCGGCGGCACTGGCCAACCATTGGGGTTGACGCCGGTGGACAGGTCCAGCCAATCCCCATGCGGAATACCGTATTCAGCGGCCGCGCGCAGCAGGCCACCTCCGTGTTCAAGCATGCATTACTCCAATCAAAACAGCCCACAATATGGAAAGACCGGCCCACAGCCATGCGCCGCGGCTGACCAAGCGCACCGCGCGGCCGATGTCCTGATGCGCGGGCGCGGGGCCGCAGCCCAAGGGCGGCCGCTCCTTCCACTGGCCATGGTAGCGCGCGCCGCCGCCAAGGGAGACACCCAGCGCGCCGGCGCCGGCCGCCATCACCGGGCCGGCGTTGGGACTGTACCAAGTGGGCGCCTGCGTTCTCCAGCAGCGCCAACCGTTTGCCGCGTGCCCCAGCAGCAGATAGGTGAAAGCGGTCAGCCGCGCCGGGATGTAGTTCAAAACATCGTCAAGGCGGGCGGCGGCCCAGCCAAAATGCAAATAGCGCGCGTTCCTATAGCCCCACACCGCATCCAGCGTGTTGGACAGCCGGTACAACACCACCCCGGGCGCGCCCAGCAACAGAAACCAGAACAGCGCGGCAAAAACGGCGTCGCAGCCATTTTCCAGCACCGATTCAATAGCGGCACGGGCAACCCCGGCCTCATCCAGCTCGCTTGTGTCGCGGCTGACGATCCAGCCCACCCGTTCGCGGGCCAAAGCGAGATTGCCGTCGTCCAGGGCCTGTCTGACCACCTCCGCGTGCAGAGCCAAGCTCTTGGCGCCAATCGCCAGGTAGAGCAGGGCGATGGGCGCGATGACGTCCAGCAACGGCAGCCGGGCCAGCAGCCAGGCCGCCAGCGTCAGCGGCAGAAGCAGCAGCGAAACGGACAGGGCGCCGCGCATACGCATGCGCCACTTGGGCTCGGCAGCGGGCGAGGAGGGGTAGCCAAGGCGCTCAACGGCTCGGGTCAGCCGACCGAAGCCGACCAGTGGATGCCAGCGCCGTGGCTCCCCCAACAGGCGATCCAGCAATAGCGCTAGCGGTAGAAACAATGCGGAACTCAACGCACAGCCTTATATAATGGCCGACCGCCGCTTGGAGGTATCCAATGCGTAAATTTTTAGGGTTTGGGCTGGCCGGAATGAATCAAGCCGCCATTCTAAGCCTTGTTCGCCATCTATGTGCAGGGGGGAGCGCCATGGCCAAGACCATCATGATTCAGGGTGCCACGTCAGATGCCGGCAAGAGCGCGCTGGCCACCGGTTTGTGTCGACTGTTGGCGCGCCGAGGCGTGCGGGTGGCGCCGTTCAAGCCTCAGAACATGGCGCTGAACAGCGCGGTGACGGTGGACGGCGGAGAGATCGGCCGCTCCCAGGCAGTGCAGGCGCAAGCCTGCGGGGTGGAGCCGCACAGCGACATGAACCCGGTGTTGTTGAAGCCCAATAGCCATACCGGTTCGCAAGTCATCATCCAAGGACGGGCGATAGGGAATATGGAGGCTCGCGGCTATCACGGCTACAAGCCGGTGGCGATGAAGGCGGTGTTGGAATCGCACGCCAGGCTGGCGGAGCAATACCAGTGCATCATCGCCGAGGGCGCCGGCAGCCCGGCGGAGATCAATCTGCGCGACGGCGATATCGCTAATATGGGGTTTGCCGAGGCGGTGGACTGCCCGGTGATTCTGGTGGCCGACATCGAGCGCGGCGGCGTGTTCGCCCACCTGGCCGGCACACTGGCGCTACTGTCGGAATCCGAGCGCGCCAGGGTGATCGGCCTAGTGATCAACCGCTTCCGCGGCGATCCCAGCCTGCTCAAGAGCGGCATCGATTGGCTGGAACGGCATACTGGCAAGCCAGTGCTGGGCGTGCTGCCGTATTTACACGACTTGCATCTGGAGGCCGAGGACAGCATGGACCTGGACAAGCTCGGCGGTTCAACTGCCACCGGCGACAAGCTGCGCGTAATCGCCCCGGCCGCACCGCGCGTCAGCAATCACACCGATTTCGATCCGCTGCGCCTGCATCCGCAAGTGGAATTCACCCTAGTGCGGGCAGGCCAAACCATCCCGCCGGCCGACCTGATCGTGCTGCCCGGCAGCAAGAGCGTGCTGGCCGACTTGGCCTGGCTGCGCGCGCAGGGCTGGGAGGAAACGATACGCCGCCACCTGCGCTACGGAGGCAAGGTGCTAGGCATCTGCGGCGGCCTGCAAATGCTGGGCCGCAAACTGCACGATCCAGATGGCCTGGAGGGCGAACCGGGGAGCGGCAACGGCTTGGGCTTGCTGGACATGGAAACCACACTGGCGAAGGAAAAGCGACTGACACGGATGCGCGGCCGGCTAAGCTTTGGCAATGCCGAGGCAACTGGCTACGAAATCCATATGGGCGTTAGCACCGGCCCCGCGCTGCAGCGGCCTGTGCTGCATTTCAACGACGGCGGCGTGGACGGGGCGCGCTCGGAAGATGACCAAATCCTGGCCACCTATCTACATGGTGTTTTTGATGAGCCCGCAGCCTGTCAAGCCATCTTGTGTTGGGCTGGGCTTCAAAAGCCCGTGACCCTGGACTATCCGGCGCTGCGCGAGACTAATATCGACAAGCTGGCAGACATGTTGGAGCAATTTTTGGATCTTGGGCCGATCATCAACGATTTACCTATTGGAATTCGCATATGAGAGTTAGCAGCAAATCCACCAAATGTTCGCATAATGTATATTATGTCAAATCTTAGAAACATGCGGCGCAGGGTCCACGGCCTGCTCCAATGGTTCAATACCCTGGCCTTTTGTACAGGTTAATAAAACGCAACACTTTCCATCGTTGGAGGTTCGAGCAACAACTATTCGCAGCAAAATGAAACGCAATCTACCTTGGTGTGAGTTCCCGTGCAGCCCTGATGACTTGATCAGGGCTGTTTGTTTTCGTGACATAACGGAAATTGCCGCAGAGATCGGCGTAGACGTTGACGAGGTCGGCCGCTGGCGATCTGGACACAAGCCGGTCCCGAAGCTTGCCTATCTCTATCTAGCTCACAAAGCGTCAACCGTACTAGGCAAGCAATTCGGCCCGTTCTGGGGCTGGAAGCTGGCCAACGATGGCCAGGCGCTAATCTGCCCGGCCACGGGTGAACGCATCAACTACGAAGAAGTTGCCCTAATGCGAGACTATCGCCGGGCCAAGCGCCTTGCAGTACAGCAAGCGGAGCTGATCGAACGGCTCATGATCGAGCGGGACTTCTACCGTGAGAACTGCCACCGGCAGGCAAAATTCGGCGCGATGCTGAACCGAATTATCGGCCCCGACGACAGCTGCTAACAGGCAATCCCATCAGCATTCCCATTCTCATTCTTGAGAAAAAAGACGCGCTTTGTCAGAAAGACCCCAAAGCCAGTTCTGGCGCGCCTTGCAGCGCCGTTTCGATGCTGCCGCCCTCCTACCGGTTTCTCAAAATGAGAAAAAAGACGGGTATTACCAGTCACCCGTCTAGGCCGCTACGCGGCCCGAAGGCGGCGCGACGCCAACATGCTGCAACGCCCTACTACGCTCGGCCAAGGCCGAGCTAGTCCCCCTACCCCCTTCCTGGACAAAGAACGTCCAGGCGGGGCCCCTAGGGGCGCGCGAGCGCGGGGCTGACCATAGGTGATCGCTCTACACGGTTTTTACTGTCTGCAAAAGAGCCGGGGCGAGGCCTCTCTGTATTTTCGTTACGGTGACGAATAAGACGAGTTTGCAGACGGGGTTTATTCGTCTAGCATCGCCGTTACCGTAAAGTGTGAGAAAAACATGACAACGATTGCAATCATTCTCATTGCCCTGATAGTCGTCGCTACACTCATGAAGAGAAGCAAAGGTCGTGAACTGAAATTAAAAAAGGAAGAAGCAGGGGCAAAAAAAAATGAACCCGAATACAAGACAAGCCAAAATAAATTTGGCAATGCCAGGTTCAAGCTCAAGGGGAAAACTCTGCTCACGCAACGTGAGCAAGAGTGCTTTAACCGACTGACAAAAAGCCTCTCCCCTGACTTCCTCGTTTTTCCTCAAGTAGCCTTTAGCCAGATTATCGACACTGAAGGAGGGAGCAAATTCGACAACGAAGGGCTGCGCAGAACAATGAGCCAGAAGGTAGCTGACTTCGTGATCTGCAAGACAGACCTCACAATGATCGCGATCATCGAGCTTGATGACAGGTCGCACATTGGTAAAGAGGAGAAAGACAGGCAAAGAGATTCGATCATCAGGCAAATAGGGCTCATGCCGCTGCGGATCCCAAGAACACCCCCTCAAAAAATACTGGACGAGTACGCTAACGTGCTCAGAAAAATGCACCCCAAGGAAGAAAGAGCGCTTGAGCGTGCTTGACTACTTTACCAATAACAATTGTGAAGAGGTGCGATCATGAAACGTTTATGTGTCGCCATAGCATTGGCCTACACAGTGTCACACGCGGGAGTTATAGAGTGCAAAACCAGTAGTGGACAAAGTCTGCTCACAAACGAGACAAGCTGCCCTCCCGGAGCTTCCTTCAAAAGAAGGATGAAAGAACCCAGCATTGAAGTGACCCCACCAAAACAGCCCCAAGCACCCAAACCATTACCGCAAGCCGGTGTTTTGGAGTGCTACGTTAGCGAATCGCAGACCATATACACAACGGCACAATACTGCCCACAGGGAACACGTTTCAAAAGCATTAACTTCAACACACGAGACCCCAGCATCGCCGCGGCGCAAGGTACACAGAATGCAGCATCAGTACCCCAGATGAAAAGAAGCTGTGAAACGCTCAAGCAACTAAGGAATTACTACGATCGAATGCTAGAGCCTGGCATGAACAAAGAGCCAGATACGATGCAAAAGCTCAGAAACGTACAAAAAGAAATGCATGAGAATGGATGCAGGATCTGAAGCCAAAAACAAGCGATGAAAAAAAGCCCGGTTAAAAACACGGGCTTTTGGCAAGAAATTAAAGGCCATGCTTTAAATAAAAAGCAAGAGAACAAATTAAGCAAAACAAAACGAAACCAATAAGAGAATGTGAATCCATTGCTAAACTCCTTTTTGCTGAAAAATTCTCAGATATGAACGGCGAGAAATGTCGTGACTATGGCGGGCAAAAAGTGACAGGTTCATGGGCATTACTCTTGCCGGCTGGAAACGATCTCGTCGAATTTTTTCTTGAATGGCCCCCAATCCTCTTTGTTTCCTGACAACGAGAATATAAGGAATAACCATAAGAGCACGAAGAAAAAACACAATAGCTTTGGTAAGTCCTGCATGGCACTTCTCCATAAACGTCTTTGGCGGAGGCATATAGCGCCCTACCCTATGCCATTCCGGCAACATGCAATAAGTCCCATCGTCCGATTCATCCATAATCACCTGTTCAGTGTCGTAGGCATCGAACGCCCTTTTGCCCGATGTGTACCACGTATCGGCACGGACAGGCGGATTCATCCGTCCATAGAAAACCCGCGCCACAAAAAACTTGGGAGGCCTTAATCCTGTAAGTCGTGTCACGATTGGGATTGACAGCTTGTCCAGGCGCAAGCAGTCCACCGTATATTCGTGCAACAGCTTTCGGATTTGGCTGTCCAGGGCATCCACGTCCTGAATCTGGATAAAGACGTCCCAGCGGAATTTTCTCGCATGGACGAGCCACGCCATGATTGAGCGCCGGCCTTTTTCCTGCCAATCCCGCGAGTTCAAGAAAACGGCACATTCATCTAGGACGAGCGCGCCGAAGGTATCCTCTGCACGGGTTTCCGAGCCAAGGCCCAAGGCGTGCAAATCATCCGAAGTCGGGATATCCGGCAAACGGATATAGCTCTGCTTTGAGCGTGGATTCTGGCAGAGCTTCTCCAGATTGATTTCGACATTGCCGGCAATGCGCCTGCCCTGCTCTGCATAAGAGATCAAGCGGCCAACAGACTGGACACCTTTACCGCCGCCGAGATGGCCCGTGATGAAGTAAACCGACATCGCAATGTCCTCCTAGAATTTCTGGCCGAGCTGATAGCCATGGATAAACTGGCGGGTTTTCCAGGAAAACCACATGTAGCCAAACTTGGCTATCCGTGCCGTGACAATGGCCGAAACACAAGACGGGAAATTGCTTGGAAGCACTAGCCACGCCGCAGTCTGAAACCACGTATCAGACGGTGCGTGTATCAGCACCACCACCAAGCCTTGAATCACTTGCTGGAAGGCCACAAACGCCGTTACGAGAGCGACCATCAACGTCATCGCTGCCGCCCAGTTCTTAGCCGCCTTTATGCCAAATTTCGTCAAAATATCTATGAAGAAGCCTGCGAGCTTGGTGTAAAGCCATTCGAATATTTTACTCACTTGTCTTCCTCCGGTTTGGTACCAAGAAATATGCCCATAATCGTCAATGCAGCGACACCATACCAAAACCACGTCATGGCATTTCTAATTGGAGGCAGATATTTGCAGACCGGAATCGTCATCGTGTTTGTTGACGACATCATTGGAATATCAAGCTGTATATCGGTGCACTCTGGGTCTGGAAACATTTTCATGAGCCAATCCAAGCTGAGACTTGGCATAGTAATACCGGACAATATTGAAAAGTCCGTATCGTTGCTAGGCAAGTCACCCTTGCCCGGTGAAGATGAATCAACCTTTGTCATATCCGTGACAAGGTTTACCAGCTTGTCTATGCCTGTTTTAACGCCTTGCTGAGTCGCCTCTTGTGAAACTCCACATGTTCCAACTTGCTGGCAGGTTATCGGCGTGCCGCCCGTCCCCGTACCTGTCCCCGCGCCTGTTCCTGGCGGATTACTCGTTGTATTCCCCGCCTCCGTGGACGTGCCAACTACTTTACCGTCCTTAATTGAGGTAGTCGTAGTCGTATTAGTAGCTTTGTCGTAGCTTTTGACTTGGGTTAAGCCATCAGAAGTTAATGAAATATTGGCAGCAGGCGTTTTATCACGCATTGCCACCATGCTTTCATACACTTTGATATTGTCATCAGTCACAACTGAAAAGGTACCATTACTCATTTGAATAGCACCATCAGTTGTATTTCCGCAAGCTGGATTCTGTGAATCAGTTTTAAACTTCGATCCATCACGAATAATCGAACATGGCGTGCCATATGGCTTTAGAACATTCAATGGACTAAAAAGATTGCAAGACGCGCCGTCTCGAGTATATCCAGCAGGACATGTGTAATCTGTTGTAGGCGTCCTGGCGACTTCAACGCCAGAACCCTTGACGTAATTGATTCCGTCAGTATGCAAATACATGCAGGAATAGACATCTACTAAAACATCAGCAGGACGTGCCCATCGCCATTCTGAAAATTCATAAACCGTATAAGACGTGCCAACATTGAAACCGCCAAGTGCTTTGCATTGTGCAATCAAATTCGGATTATCTACACGACCGCCGGTAGGAATTGGCGGAGAAACGGAAGATGGTGCAGGCGTGCCGTCTGATTCTCTATGCCAATTGTCGGGAAGTGGCAAACATGCGGGATTGATTGCGACCATGCAATCATATTGCGCATCGCCAGCAGGATTGGAAGTCATCGCAACACCCAACGCTGGATTACCGGCAATAACCCTCGTTGCGACTGTCCCCGCCATTTTGCCGCCATTGATTGCGGCATTGAGTATCACCGGATAGAGCGTCTGGCCAACGCCCGCGTATGACTGAACAGGTGCCAGCAATTGATATAGCGTTACGGTGACGAGAATGATAATTCTGAGTGACTTGCCCATTTAATCCTCCTAGAAGGCAATGGCGCAGCCACTGCCGTGGCCGCGCCATTTCCTTCAGAGTCGGCCCAATTAGGCGATTTTCTTGAACAGCTTTTTCGCGATGGCGTATACCAACACAATCGCGGCCACGCCCAGGACATACGGCGTGACGGCAGTCGCGGAAGCGTTAGCGTTGGACATGACTGCGGCGCCGGTAGTGTTCAAAGCCGCGGCCATATCGGGCAGCGTCACACCATCAGCCATAGCGGCAGCGGAAGCGCTAGCGCCCAGGACAACCAGGGACAGACGGGAGCCGAACTTGCGAACAACGGTCAGGTGTTTCATAGGATTTTCTCCAGAAGCTGTTTAGACGAACGGAACATCATTCCGAGCAAATAGCCTGTTCCCCAACACAGGGAGCAGTAACCGGCAATCAAGCCGATTTCTTGAGGCGTCAGAGTCATCGCTGCTGCCCCGCAAAGAAGCCGAGCGCAAAGCAGATGAACAGACCGATAATCAGGTTCAGTTCATTGCTCGGGATTTGGCCAATAACTGACAGCGAAGCAGAAGCATCCATAATCACGACGCCTGTTTAGTGGCCCTAGCCGGTGCAGAAGCTTCTGGCTTTTGAACAGGGCGATAAGTGGGTTGAGAAGATTGCGTCTCAACACGAGCCGGAGCTGGGCTCGAAACGGTGTACATCGGAGCCGGCGCATACATGTCGTAGCCAGCGATGGCCACGAACGAGATCAGCAGGCCGATGACGAAGAAAACGAGATTTCGCATAGAAACTTTCCTTTTCCGTTACTGTGACGAATATTGTTGAAACGCTTGTGGCCTGATACATGGCACTTCGTAGTCCTTCGCGGCCTGGAGCAAGTACGCGAGCCTGTCGGGGTCTTCAATGCGGCCGTTTGCCACCATCGGCAGCGGAATTTCCTCGTTTGCAGCAACAGCCGCGGCGCGATCTGCGCGCTCGACCTCAGCAAGCGCCTGATCGGCCTCAAGACGGCTACGCTCAACAAACAAGCGTTCCTGGTGCTGCCAGTACCAGTCAGGGCAGGAAGCCGGCGCCACTTCAACAACCTTGATGACGTGATTGATCTTGTCGAACTTTGCGAGCGGTTCGCTGATGTCGATGCCGTAATCACGCAAGGCTTTTGCGTGACGGTAGAACGTGGCCTGGCTGACCAACTGGCGAACATCCTCGCCGCGTAGGTAGCAAGCGGCAGTCATGCGGATTTTGGAGGGCAAGCCCTCGATGTCGAGACGGGTGATGTCCTGGCGGACGCGGGACAAGAGTGGCCGGACTTCGGCGTCAAAGAGTTGGACGATGTTATCCATCGTGATATCTCCCAGGAACCGTAGACCTTTGTCGCGCAGCAAGAGGCGTCCTGCCTCCATTTCCAGCCGCACAATGCCTTGTTCCCGTGCAAATTGATAAACAGGGTCACACTTGATTTGAGATGTAGAGCGCCCATGCTTGTGACCGGGGGCGAGCATTTCGAGATACTTGATGTAGGCCTTCAACATCTTGCGACCGCCCTTGCTGCCCCAGGCGCACGACTCAGGGCTAGCGCGGTTACGTTTGACGTTGCTGATGGACTGGGTAGAAAGCCAGCGCATGAAGGCTTCGGCGTCCTTCGGACTGCCGGTTTGATAGTTGCGCGTGATATGAAGGCCGGAGACGGTAGCGCCAGTCCAGTGGACGAGGTTGACGCCGTGTTCCAGGTCATACGCTGACGGATTTGCGTTTACCACCTGCTGACCAGGTTCAAAAGGTGGCAAACGGAAACGCGACAGGATTTCATTGCACTTCGCAATGGTCTGATCAAAATCCAGGTTGAACAGATTGTCAGGCCGATCCAGGCGGCCCACGTTGCCGGACAAGGTGATGCGGAAACCGTCGCACTTGACGATAACCAGGCTGTCGAAGGAGCCGCGCAGGAACAGTTTTGAAGACTGTCCCCACTCCGGGTTATCAATCAGATCACCGGTTTCCATGTCCCTGCCCCACTTACCGACCACGCCCGAATCCACAAGCGGCAATCTCGGTTCGACTACCCCGGTTTCGGGGTTAAGTCGACCCGGATGCACTTGCGAGATCGAGATGTAGTCGATGAAAGCGGACATATCAGGCGGCGGCCTTGTCTACAGGCTTGAGCAGCACAACGTGGGAAACGCCGTTGACCATGGGCTGCATCTTGCCGTTGAAAATCTCGTGGCTGATGTCCAGCTGCGCATGGCAGGGATAGGTCAACGACATGAAAGCCGGTTTGGCGGAGTCAGCCACCGGCAACTCAGCGACTTCATAGCCAACGCCCAGCTTGTTGAATTTCTCGGACGCGGCGTTCTGAGCCGGGACAAGCACAATCAATGTGCGCATGTCGAACGGCTTGCCGGACTGCTTGGCAATGCCGCTCATGTGAAGGAAACCGGACAAAATGGCTTTCATGGGTAGGTCCTCAGTTGGTGCGTGAAAGGGCCAGACGGACGACTGGCCGAGAAGCGAAGACAAAGCCGGTGCGGCAGACAAAAACGAAGGGCTTGGACGTTGTCATGGCGTGGCCATGACAGCGATATAGAGCGCAACATTTGGATCGGTACACGGCATGCCTCCCCTGCTAAAATTGGGTAACAGACTTTTGCTTACCTGGGTAAGTGGTAGTGCCATGATAGATTGCTTACCCAGGTAAGCACAACGGAGATGACATGAAGCTAAGCAGCGACTACCTGCGCGAAGCACTCGAAAAAATGGGTGACATCAGCCAGAACAAAAAAGCTGAAAGACTAGGGATAAGCAGCAGCGGAATGAGTCAGTACATGACCGGGAAAAAGATCATGGATGACTTCGCCTGCATCATGGTCGCAAAAATTTTGGGGATAGACGGCATGGTGGTGATTGCCGCGGCGCAGATGGAACGCGAGAAAAATCAAGCACGTAAGGACGTTTGGGAAGACCTGCTAAAAAAGATGGGCGCCCTCGCCCTGGGCGGGATGACGGCGGGGGCGATGCTGATGGGGAGTCTAAGCGCTGACAATGCTAGTGCGTCACGGCGCATGACGAATGCAGCATGTTGTGCCGTTGCAACATGCCATTTGTATATTATGTCAAATAATGAATATTCCTCAATTTAGGTCAATCCTCCTGAACTGGGTATCAGTTCAGGGCTGTTTTTGCAATTCATGGCAAGACTGCGCGCTGTTCTATCACTTGACCGCTGGCTTGTGAAAGCAATCCGGCGGCGGATTGCCTTTGATGGCGGCTCTGTAAATTTTTCTGGCCAGCGCGAAATCGGATTCGCCATAACGTGACGGATCGGCCTTAAGCGCCTGCTCCAGCATATTGGTCAGGTGTGCCCACTCCTTATCATTTAACGTTACGGTGACAGTATTTGCCCGATACTTTCGCTGCCGTTCGGCGCCGGACATTGCTAGGCCGGTGGTTGGTCGGCCGCGTTTCTTGACTGTGACGTCGGCCTTTTCTTGCAACGGGTCTGTGTTCATCGCGTGCCCTCCTCTGCTTGCCTGGATTTATTATGCGTTACAGTGACGAAATTTGAAATTTATCGTCACTGTAACGTAAAAAGTCTGCTTAGTCGCTCTGCATCGTAGCGCTTGTGCCAGTCACTTCGCCCGGTATGCATAATTAATTCGAAGGATATATGGTATTGAGATGCTATTTTTTTTGTTTTTGGATTAAAATTTGGAATAAAGTAAATATGTGACAGGTATTTGCATGGCATTTTATTTGTCGAGTTCGCCCGCGAGAGCGATAACCAGCAACACTGGCTGCGCGCAGCCGGAAGCAACGATCTAAATGACCAACAAAAACATAAAACTACATAATCAACGGCTGCCCCAGCACCTGCTACGGGCACGAGAATCGGTGATGGCCTACTTCCGCCCGATCCTCAACCGTTACGGGGTGACAGAGCAACAGTGGCGCATTTTGCGAGTTTTGGAAGACTTTGGAGACCAAGAAGCCGGCGTGATCGCAGACCGGGCTTGCATCTTGCCTCCAAGTCTGACCGGCATCTTGGTCCGCATGGAAAAAGCGGGGTTGATCCATCGCCAGCGTGATCATATAGACAGCCGGCGTTTGATCATTTCAATGTCGCGGGACGGGCGCGAGCTGATTCAACAGATCTCTCCGTTGGCGGAAGACTGTTATCGACAGATCGAAAGCCATTTGGGCCAGGAAAAACTGACGCAGCTGCTGGGCTTGCTGGATGATCTGGAGAAACTGCCGGCGCCGCGGGTCGGCTGAGTCAGCGCTCGGGTTCTGGGGCGGGCATCCCCTCGGGTTCGGGCAATCTCCTTGCCGTGTCTTGCCGATAGAACAAGGCAAGCTGCTCATAAAGCTCCGGGTAGTCCAGCTTGAGATGATGCGGCAGCTCGAAAAAAGCCTCACTTAACACGGCGAAGAACTCCGCGGGGTTCTCCGCCGCGTACGGATCCAGCCAGCCAGGATCGATTCCGCGGTCCAGCATGCGACACAATAAACGATAACCTTGAGACCAGGCGCGGCTCCATTGCGCCTGGTTCATTCCTTTGTGCAGAGGCGGTGAGCCGTTGGCCGGACCGTTGAGCATGTCCAGCTTGTGCGCCACTTCATGGATCACCACATTCCATCCATCCAATTGCTCTGAGGCTCGCGCGTCCGGAAGCGACAGCACCACCGGGCCGTCCTGACGCGCCTGGCCTATCAGCACGCTCTCGCTTTCATGCTGCAAGCCGATGCCGTCCATCCAGATGTCGCGCGCGACAAACGGAGACGGATACAGCACCACATCGCTCCATCCGCTCAAGGCGGATTTGCCCAGATTCATGGCAGGCAGCGCCATTTGCAAGGCCACGCTGGCGCAGGAGCGGGTGCCTAGCCGCACCCCGTCCTGTCCGGAAAAGCTTTTGCTGTGCAACACCCAGGCGGCCAACTCGATCAAGCGCAACAACTCCGCTTCGTCCAAACCGGACAGCAGCGGCATGCGCGCGGCCTGTTCGCGCAGCGCTGCCATCGTTTCCGGAGCGGTTTTGCCGGATAGCGCGCGGCGAATCCACTCAATCACCATGAACTCTCGTCCCGTTTTATCGTCTCTCCTACTCTGAGGGCGATTTTGCACATTTCAATGCGCGCCCCATCCGATCTGTCGCAAGACGTCAACATTCCGCTTTCGCTGCGCCGGCCCAGGCTGGCGCAACAGTCAAAATCATAAAATAAACGGGGGAATTATCATGAGCCTGCCTTGGCAAACGCTGGCGCTCAATCCTTTGGCGGCATTCGGCGTGCTGCTGTCGCTGGGGGTGATAGGCGGCCAGATCGCGGTGCGGGTGGCGCGGCTGCCCGCCATCGTCGGCTATGTGCTGACCGGCTTGCTGATCGGCCCGCACAGCCTGCGCCTGCTGGACGAGCAACTCTTGCAGCAAGCGTCCATTTTCGTGCACTTGGCCTTGGGCATCGCGCTGTTTGAGGCCGGGCGCCGCGTGGATCTGCGGTGGCTACGGGTGGAGCGCACCTTGCTGCTGACCACCTTGTTCTATTGTCTGCTGACCTTGCTCGGCCTGTTCGCCGCCTTGCAGTTGTTCGGCCTGGGGCTGGCGGCCAGTCTGATGTTGGCGGCGCTGGGCGTGGCCACTTCTCCGGTGGTCACGCTGGAAATCGTGCGGGAATCTAACGCGGACGGTCAGGTCAGCGAGCGCCTGTTGGTGGCCACCGCGCTCTCCAATCTGCTGGCGCTGCCCTGCTTCGCGCTGGCCTTGTCTTATGGACATCTCTCCGGCAACAACGGAGTGGAAAGCGGTATTTTGCTGCCGGGCTGGCTTACGCTGGCCTCCTGTGCGCTGGGTTTGCTGGCCGGCCTCGCGGCAATCCAGCTTAATCGCTGGCTGGGTGGCCGGCAGCGCGAATCGCAAAAGGTCATGCTGTTCGGCTTGATCGCGCTGGTGGTCGGGGTGGCCGATATGCTGCAGGTGCTGCCGTCGCTGGCGCTGCTGGTTGCCGGGCTGGCCACCCGCAACCTCAAGCACGGCCATACCGTGACCGAGCGCGGCGTGATGTCGTCGGCGCAGATTTTCACCGTGGCCTTCTTCGTTGCCGCCGGCGCGCAGTTGGCTCCGCAATCGCTGGCCGAGTTCTGGCCGCTGGCGCTGGCCTGTCTGGCGCTGCGCACCGGGCTGGCGATGCTGATCTGGTGGCTGGCGGCCGGCGCCAATGGCTTGCCGAAACGCCATGGCGCCTGCCTGGGCCTGGCGCTGAATGCCTGGTCCGGCGGCACCGCGCTGCTGATGAGCCTGGGCGCGGTGTCGCTGGGCGCCGCCGCGCAAAGCTTCAGCGGCGCGATGATGTCCATCCTGGTGATCAATGAATTGTGCGCGCCGGTCTTGACCCGGCTGGCCTTGCGGCTGGCCGGCGAAACCCGGGCGCAGGAGTGAGAACATGCTGGAGTTCAACCACAGTCAGCCGCTGACTCTGGGGGTGGAGCTGGAATTGATGATCCTCAACCGCCGCGACTACAACCTGACCCGTGGCTCGGACGATCTGCTGCTGCAGGTGAATCGTCAGCAACACGGTTTCGACATCAAGCCGGAAATCACCCAGGGCATGATAGAAATCGGCACCGCAGTGCACAGCGACGTCAACAAGATGCTGGAGGAGATTCTGGCCATCCGCGAGCTGCTGGTCAGCAGCGCGCGCAAACTGAACCTGGGTCTAGCCGGCGGCGGCTCGCATCCGTTCCAGCATTGGGACGAACAGCGCATTTATCCCAAAGAGCGCTATCACCTGGTATCCGAGCTGTACGGTTATCTGGCCAAGCAATTCACCGTCTACGGTCAGCACATTCACATCGGCTGCCCGGACGGCGACAGCGCGGTGCGGCTGACCCATTATCTGGCGCGCTACATCCCGCACTTCATCGCGCTATCCGCCTCCTCTCCTTTTTACCAGGGCGTGGATACGCTGTTCCAGACCTCGCGGCTGACCAGCGTCAACGCCTTTCCGCTGTCCGGTTGCATGCCTTGCGTCAACAACTGGGAGCAGTTCAACGACTACTTCCGGCGCATGGCCAATCTGGGCATTGTCGCCAGCATGAAGGATTTCTACTGGGATATCCGGCCCAAGCCGGAATACGGCACGGTGGAAATCCGTATTTGCGATACACCGTTGTCGGTGGAGACCCCTGTGTTGCTGGCGGCTTACGCGCAGATGCTGGCTCATCGCTGCCTGGGCGAACAGCAGGACGAGGTGTGTCAGGAACATTATCTGACCTATAGCTACAATCGCTTTCAGGCCTGCCGCTTCGGTTTTGACGGCATGTTGGTCGATGCTGGCAACAATAGTCAGATCGGACTGCAGGAGGACTTGGTCAACACTCTGAATCAGTTGGAGCCGCAGGCCGAGGCGCTGGGTAACCAGGCGCAGCTGGCCGCCTTGCGTCAGCGAGTGCTGAAGCGACAGTCGGACAGCGCCTGGCTGCGCCAAGTGTTCGACGGCAGCGGTTCTCTATCCGAAGTTGTGCGGCAACAAAGCGAACACTGGATGTACGAGGCACCGGGTGTGGGCGTAAACTAAGCGGCTACGACATTATCACAAGCCGCCATGCCATTCGACCTGCCCGCTCTGCCCGACCCCGCCCTGCCTGCCCGTTACTGCATTTTCGAAGGGTCCAAGATTTTACTATTGGATCAGGCCTTGCCGGATGAGCTCGCGCGCGGCTGGCCTCTGTCCCAGCAACTGTTCATCGGCGTACATGATGGTCACAATCTTTATTTGGCGGAACTGGTGGGCGCGCCGCCGGCCGGCTGCAACTGGCTGGCTCTGCGGCCGGCCTTGCTCAGCCTGCCCTCCGGGCTGACGCCCGCCATCGCCCGCGCCGCGCAGATCCGCCAGTTTCAGCGCACTCATCGCTATTGCGGCCGTTGTGCCGGGCCGCTGCTTCAGCGGTCCGGGGATAGCGGCAAACGCTGCTCCAGCTGCGGCCAGCTTTACTATCCCAAGCTGTCGCCGGCGATGATGGTGGTGATTCATCGCGGCCGAGAGTTGCTGCTGGCGCGCAGCCCTCACTTCGTTCCCGGCGTCTACAGTGCGCTGGCCGGCTTTGTCGAACCCGGGGAAACACTGGAGGAATGCGTGCACCGCGAAGCCTTCGAGGAAGTGGGCGTTCGAATCAAGAATCTCCGCTACGTCTGCTCGCAATCCTGGCCCTTTCCCCACTCGCTGATGTTGGGCTTTACCGCCGAATACGACAGCGGCGAGATCCTGCCGCAGGAGGGGGAAATCGAAGACGCCGGCTGGTTCGACATCGACGCCCTGCCGCAAACGCCGACCCCCATCTCCATTGCCTATCAATTGCTGAACCATACTGTGGCTTGGCTGCGCGAGAAGGATGAAGGGCAAGTTTAGTCAACCCCTGCCTCTGCGTTTCACCCCCTCCTCTGTCGCAACACCTTATCTCTGCTAGCTCGCGAGTTGGCTGGTTGCCGTCTGGCTTCCGGCTTCTTGCGCCGCATGGCTAAGTTCCTTCCTCCGCAAGTGGGCCTGCGCAGCTCGCTTGATTCCTTATTGGCCTATGCATCGTTCCGATGATGCTCTTTCCCGCCCTTTTATCTTGCGTGATGCCGTCGGGCACAGCATTGCCCCTCATTGTTTCATATAAATTTTTCTACTTATATACATAAATACAAAAAGTAATACTGATATACGGGCAGTGATAAGCTTTAATCATTGCCAAAGCCAAAGCCAAAGCCAAAGCCAAAGCCAAAGCCAAAGCCAAAGCCAAAGCGGCAAAATTTCTCTCAGCAACGGTAGATTTTTAAATTCAAAGACATACGGCGCCAACTTCGCAAGCGGTCTCCTTCCGCAGGCAAAATCTTCGCGCCGCGCAAGGAGTGCACAATGAAAATCCGCATGCTTGCCTTATCACTCATGCTGGCCAGCGGCACCGGCGTAACTCTCGCCAGCCCGACTCAATGCGAAAACAAGAGCTTTTCGTTGCAACTACTGGGCTCGGGCGGACCGATCTCCGACGATGGTCGCGCCTCGTCGGCTTCGCTAATCTGGTGGAAGAACAAACCGGTGGCGATGATAGACGCCGGGGGCGGAGCCTTTCTGCGTTTCGGTCAATCCGGCGCGCGCCTGGAAGACGTGGGCTTCATCGGCCTCACCCACTTCCACACGGACCACGTATCGGATTTGCCCGCATTGTTCAAAGGCAGCTACTTCTTCAGTTCTCCCCGCGCCATCGAAATGTCCGGCCCAACGAGCGGGGCCGGCTTTCCCAGCCTGAGCGGCTTCATGAACGCCCAGTTCAACGCCAAGAACGGCGCTTACGCCTATCTGTCAGGCATCTACTCCGGCCAGGGTGATATTCCACTGAAGGTGTCGCTGTCCAATGTGGACTACCGCAAAACCACGCCGACCAAGGTGTATGAAAAAGACGGCGTCAGCATCAGCGCGCTCGGCATTCCTCATGGCAACGTGCCCTGCCTGGCTTATCGCATAGACACAAAGGACGGCAGCATTGTCGTCTCCGCGGACCAAAACGGCAGCAACCCGCACTTTCTCGATTTCGCCAAAAACGCGGACATTCTGGTAATGCCGCTCGCCATCGACGAGCAGGCGGACCCCTCCTCTGCTTTCTTACACGCCAAACCATCCGCCGTTGGCCGCATCGCCGCGGCGGTGAAACCCAAGCAGCTGGTGCTCAACCATTTCATGGGCAAGGGGCTACGGCTCAAGGAGCAATCCATCTCCATTGTCCGCCGCTATTACAAAGGGCCGATCTATGCCAGCCGCGACCTTTCATGCTTCCCGGTGCATTAAGAGCCGCTAACAAACCTCTGGGCTGCGCCGACTTGTCGTACTCAAACTGCCCGCGCCGGCCCGCCTTGCCACTGACGTAAAACGGATGTTGTTCACCGCTCTAAACATCGCCACCCCAACGGAGATTCAACATGAAAAAACAGATCATCCTTTCCATTGCCATGACGTCCTTGCTTGGTTTGGGCGCCGACTCCGCGCTGGCGGCGGAAGCCAGCCAACCAGCGCAAGAGGTGAAAAGCCAAAGCGGCCATGGCGGTAAATGCGCCAGCGGCAAGTGCGGCACGGTGAAGATGTATGAAAAAGCCGACATCAAGCACAACCCGCAAGATCAACTAGTGCGCGCCCGCGACGGCAAGTGCGGCAAGACCGGCCAAGGCATCCATCCTGGCAAAGCCGGCCCCGGCAAAATGGTGGAGGGTGTATGCGGACAATGAATCAGCGGGCCGTCGGCGTGGGGCTGCGCGCCGAGCACGCCCAATGGCTGGCCGATCACGCTCCGCAGCCTGAAATCGACTTTCTGGAAATCACGCTGGAAAACTGGATGGACGTCGGTGGCCGCAAACGCGAGCAGTTGGACCGTCTGGCGGAGAAGTACCCGTTGATCGCGCATGGGCTCAGCCTGTCGATAGGCGACGAACTGCCGTTGGACGTTGACTACCTCAAACGCGCCAAACGCTTTCTTGAACGCTACCGGATTCACCTTCACAGCGACCACCTCAGCTACTCCCGCGACCGCCAGGGCTATCTGTACGAACTATTGCCGATTCCGCGCGACGAGATGGCCGCGGCGCGCATCGCAGCCAAGATCCGCCAAACCCAAGACATGCTGGAGCGGCCGCTGATTCTGGAAAACATCAGCTACTACCACAATCACCCCGGCCAGATGGCGGAAGCGGATTTCATCAGCGCCGTCGTGGAGCAAAGCGGCTGTCAATTACTGCTGGACATCAACAACGTCTACGTCAACGCCTGCAACCACGGCTACGACCCGCGGCGCTTTATCGCCGAACTGCCGTCCACCGCCATTCGCTACTTCCACATCGCCGGTCATTGGCGCCGCGACGACGGCATGTTGATCGATACCCATGGCGCGGCTGTATGCGAGGAAGTTCTGGAGCTTGCCCGGTACACCCTAGCTCGGCACGGCTCTCGTCCCCTGCTGCTGGAGCGAGACAACAGCATGCCGCCGTGGAGCGAGTTATGCGCTGAAGCGGCTGAACTGCGGCAACGCCTCCACCAAGCAGCGGCCAAGGCGGCCTGAGCGCGACAAAGGAGAAGCCATGAACACGATATCGGACATCGAAACATTCAGCCGGCGGCTGCGAGATGGCCCGGCGGTCTTGGGTGATCGCTCCATCGAGCTTTACCGCCAGTTTCTGCGCGGCAATATCGAAGACGTGCTGACTCAAGTCTTTCCATTGTTTTGCGCCAGGCTATCGGCAGCGGAGCTGAGTCTGCGCATCGATGAGTTTTTGGCGGAACACGCGTCGTCCAGCCCTGAGTTCCACCATATTGCCACCGAGTTTCTCTGTTTCGCCCAGCCCCGCCTGTCTGCAGATCTGCGCCAATGCCTGGAGTACGAATGGGTGCTGTTCAGCGTGGAAATCGACGAAGCTCTCGTGCCGCCGCCATCCACAAGCGAAGTGACGGAACGCTCAATCTTCTCGCTCAATCCCACGCTAGCCTGCATTGAGATCCAACTGGACGTCGCCGGACTTGCCGGACCCTTCGCCCTATTTCGCGACTCAAGCCATCAGATTATTCAGAAACCGCTAACCGGTTTCGATCGCAGGTTGCTGGAGACGCTGCGGAGCCCCTGCGCCTATCCCACGCTGCGGGCAAGCGTCCCGCTCGACCTTCTGGCTACCTGGCTGGACGAAGCCTCCGCTATCGGCTTGATACACATGCTCGACGCCAACACGTCGTCGCCGGTCGACAACGTATGACGCCGGCGGCCCAACATAAGGAACACGAAAATGATTGCCAAGATAATGAATGGCTTCGACCGTGCGGTTGCAGCCTGCAAACAATACGACTTCATCGCTCTTCTGGGTATCCGCCTCTATCTTCTGCCGGTAATCTATGTCGGCGCTCACTCCAAAGTGGCTGGCTTCAGCGAAGCGGCGACCTGGTTTGGCGCGCCCGCCAGCGAAGGCGGCCTGGGGTTGCCCTTTCCTGTGCTGTTCGCCTTTCTGGCCGCGGCCACCGAGGTCCTGGGCCTGGTCTGCATTGCGCTGGGGCTGTTCACCCGAGCAATGGCCATCCCGATGATGGTACTGATGAGCGCGGCCAGCGCCATGGTGCACCTGCCGCGCGGCTGGCTGGCCATCGCCTCAAAGGATATGGAGTCCAGCCAGCGGCTGACCGGCTTCCTGTCCTGGCTGGCTGAGAACTTCCCCGGCCGGTACAACTACATCACCGAATTGGGCGACCCGGTCATCCTTAACAACGGGATGGAGTTCGCCGCCACCTACTTCGTCATGCTGCTGGTGCTGTTCTTCTACGGCGGCGGCCGCCATGTCAGCTTGGATTACTGGCTGCGCAAGCGTTTTGCCGCTTAAAAGCGTTTCAAAACCTACTACGCCTAATGAATGCTGCACGGGGAGCCCGCTTCAGAGCTCGCCTGTCGGCCAGTGGTGGGGGCCGGTCTTTTGGTCAGTGCGAATAAGCGTACCTGATGCCTATAACAGGCAATAGCTGGCACCCTCAATGTCAGCCTCCTGTTATGACCATGACCCCCAGCCAATTAGGCTGGGGGCTTTTTATATCTTCGCAAAATCTTCGCGAACCGAAGCTCGCGAAGCCTTTGTTTGAGATTAGGAACTGGACAATTACAAATTACTGCATTGTCCCGTCACACCGCTTCGCCAAGATTTGCCGCCGGCATTCTTGCAATTGTGCGCATGCTGGTGATTGCCAATTACCTTCCCTGTGCAGTTCTTTGCGGAGAAGCACTGCCCTGGTTTTCTTGGTTGGATTTGATCCATTGGAGCATTTGAGGATGGATGGCTATCATTCTTGCTAGCTTGCTGTGTTGCGGAAGTGACTTCGTTAGCTTGAGTGGATCCGATAGATGACGCGCTGACGATGGAGGAAGCCAATAAAAGGGCAGCGGCAAAAGAAATGGTTAGAGAATTGACGGTCTTCATGACTCAAATCCTTTAGTGTGCAAGAAAAATGCAGCAAAACCGCAAATTTCTATAGTGACAATAAGATTCAGGCAATGCTAATAGCTAAAGGCTCTCGCCTAGACAAGCACACGAGCCTAGATCAAGATAGTCAAAATCAAAATAATATTAACAATGAAGTTAATATAAATGCGGCCGCACACTATAATGACTTAATGATTCAACTTCAGTTCATGACTTTTGTTCGTTATTATTCACATTCGCTTGATAAACTTTAGGCAGGGGAAATTACTAATTAGCAAATATTAAAAAAGAATATTCTGACCATTTGACTGTGTGTCGGGCTCATTTGCTTGTATTCAAAACAACGCACACTCCGAGGATAGTCCGTGATGGCCGGCCTCCTCCTCTTCTAAATGTTGATGACTACGCCAACTCTGCGCCAGCCCTGGCCAGAAAGTTCAAGTAAACCAGAAGGAAAACCGGCTTGCAGTAGGTGGTGTTAACGAATAGCGTTTGGTCGTGCGGCGACAGCTTGGGATCGGGCGCGTGATTGTGACTCTTGAATTTTTACAAATCCTAAGCGTGTCATCGCAGAAGAAGCTATTAAAGCCGCTTTTCAGTATGCTGATTGCCATAAAAATGAATAGAGATAGCCAATCTCGCGGGCAAGGGCGAGGCAAGGCGAAAACAAGCAAAAAAAACGGAATGTCCAAGGGGGACATGAGCATTTTGAGCTTGTACTCACCGTGCAACGCTTCACGCAGCGCGGCAGACTTGGAACGGGCTCTCAGGGCGTGGACGGGGGTATAAAGCGACCGGATGGGTGATTGGATACGCTTTGAACACAATACCGAACGGGGAATTGGGAGAGATTGGGGGGATTTTAGACGATGCTGTCTAATATTTTGCCTAAAAAGCACCAAGGGCTTATAGAGAAACCCTATAAGCCCTTGATTTTATTGGTGCCGGCGGCAGGAATCGAACTCGCGACCCCCTGATTACAAGTCAGGTGCTCTACCAACTGAGCTACACCGGCGAAGAGAGGCGTATTATGTCGCGCCTCACTGGCTTTGGCAAGCTGTCAGTGCATCTTTTTCTGCACTTTTTTATGCGGCTTTTTGGCGCCTTTGCTAACCGGTTTGTTTTTGCTGGTTTTTTTGACCGAGGCCTTGTGCGGCGAGCGCTTTGCGGCTTTGACTGCATGACGCGGTTTTTTCACGGTTGATTTTTTGACCGTCGATTTTACCGCTGGCTTGACTGCCACCTTGCCGTGGCGCGCTTGTTTGGCGCTGATAGCCTTGGCTTGGCGCTTGCTCTGCTTGGCGGATTTCGCTTTGGGCTTGCCTTTGGCCTGGCGCGCCGGCTTGGCTTGTTGGCTGGAACGTACGGGTTCGGCGGTCTGAACGGTTTTAGCGGGGGCGGTCTTGCGTGCGGGCTTGCTCGCTGGAGCCATCTGAACATCGCCCGGCAGCGGCATGTCTTCTGGTTCGGCCAGGCTGGCCGGGCTGATCAGCGCCAGGCTCAAGGCCAGCGCAATGGTGTGCGTTGCAAATTTCATGATAAGGGATCTAATGCTCTCTGGAATGAAACGGGCCGCGCGTTGCGCCGCCAAAACCCGCATACTAGCACGGTGTTTCCCGCGTTTAGGCGGAAATTGATCGCAACGGGCAACACTTACCCCACAGGGCGGACTGATTTTATTACCACAGCGCGCCATCCCCGCGCCCGTATGCTATATCCACAGAGTAATGCCAATGTAATTGGCGCTACTCTCGGTTTCTCCGCTTGCTTTCCCTTTCCTGATACGCAATGGAAACAGCATGCATCAGCCCAAAATTTTGTTGGTGGACGATAGCGCCACCAATAGCCTGATGGTTCGTACCTTTGTCGAAGACTTAGGGTATCAATGCGATCTTGCCTGCAATGGTAGGGAAGCCGTTTCCATATGCAAGGAGGTCGACTACGACCTGATCCTGATGGACATCATCATGCCGGTGATGAACGGGCTGCAAGCCACGATGGAGTTGCGGACACTGTTCGGCGAACACTGGGTTCCCATCATTTTTCTGACGGGCCTGAGTCAGCAAAAAGATCTGATAGAGGGGCTCAAAGCAGGCGGTGACGACTACCTGACCAAACCAGTCAGTCCGGACTTGTTAACGGCCAAGATCCAGGTGTTCTTGCGCATCGCCCAAATGCAGCGGCAGATCAACCAGGATGCGGTGCGCCTGGAACGCTACTTCCTCAACAATGAACGGGAACAAAGTTACGCGCTGGAACTGATTGAACGTTTGAACCGGCAGCAATTGGAGCTGCCCTCGCACGTCTGGCGCCATTTACGCCCCGCCTCGCAGTTCAACGGAGATCTGGTCTGCTATGCGCGTTCCGGCGGACGAGAATACTTGATGCTGGCCGATTGCACCGGCCACGGCCTAACCGCCGCGATCAGTGCTATTCCTGCAGTGGAGTGCTTTTACGACCTTGCTCAGGAACAAGCCGCGCTGGGCGACATCGCCGCGGCGATTAACGACAAGCTGCACCGCCTGCTCCCTTTTGGCCGTTTCGTGGCCGGCATTATCATTTCGATCGACGCGGCCGCCCAATGTCTGCAAGTCTGGAACGGCGGCATTCCTTGCGCGCTGATGTTTGATCCGCAGGGTCGCAAGATCAAGCAGTTCCGCTCTGAGCACCCTCCTTTAGGGATTTTGGCGGCGCGTCAGTTCGACCGCTCGCTGGAAACCAGCGTGTTGCGCCCGGAGCATGCGCTGGTCGTTTGCTCGGACGGAATTACCGAGGCTCAGGCAGACAATGGCCGAATGTTTGGCCTGGACGGCGTAATCAAAGCGGTTCAGGCCGGCTGGCCGGGCCGGGTCGGCAATACCGTACTGCAAGCGTTGCAACGGCACCGTCAAAATGAAGCCATGCTGGATGATGCGTCTCTATTGGTGGTGCGTTCGCCTGCGCATGCGAGCAAGCCTGAGGGAGATTCCGGACACGAGGCGAAGGACCGATCTCGCTGGCACGACGCCTGAGAGGCTGTTCAAGTCTGCTGTGCTTCGTCAGGCTATGGCTATGAAGACGACTAGGCTTGAAGCGCCGCTGCCTCATTCCTCAATTTCGCGCGCATAGCGCACCAGCGCCTGCAAGAGCTGGGCGAAGCGGTGCGCAGCCAGGTTGCTGTCCGAAGGCGTGAGCCAGGTGCTGCTGATTTCCAGTTGGATGGCCGGCACGCCCCGCCGGGAAGCGAACTTGGCGATGGTCTGGTGCTTGGACGCGGCAAAGTAATTATCCGAAACATTCAGCACGCCCTGTTGCCGCAGGCTTAGCTCCAGTCGTTGCTGCAACTCCGGCTTGCCTAGCAACGAGGCCCCGTTCAAGGTGCCGAAGTCCACGTCGTAAGGCCGGTATGGATGGCTGCCGTGCAGGTCCAGCACCAGGATGGGGCGCTTGTCGGCAATCAGCACCGCCAGCTTGCGTTTGAAGGCGTTGTCGTCATCGTAATTGGGATCGGCCGGCGAGGCGCGGGTGGTGTAGATCGCGGTGGCGCCTGCCAGTTGGTGCAGCATCGCCGCCAAGGCCGCGGTGCCGCCGCCGTCGGAGAACCGGTATTGGCCTTCGCGAAACGGACTAGTGGCGTGCGGCGCGGTCACGATGATGGGGAGCGTCCCCTCCCACACAGCAAACCAAGGCTCGCCGTTTTGCGGCGGCTGGTCCTTGGCGGCGTCCGCCGCCTGTTGCAACTGGATGGCCTCTACAATGTGAGCGGGTTCGATGATGGCCCGTGCAGGCGGCGATTTGCCGATGGCGGGCGCCATCGACAGCGCCAGGACCAGAACCCCTACTGCCAGCTTAACTCTCACCGCTCCCCTCCCCGTAAACACGAACCGCATGCTCGATCTTTGCTGGACCGGGCCGGCACCGCTTGGTTCTGCGCACCGGCTCGGAATAGCGGCGCTAGAGCACAGGCTTCCGCGCAGTGAGCAGCAACAGGACCGGGCGGCGCGCGTGCGGGCGCAAACCGTCCTGACGCGCCATCGCCCCCTCGTCCGGCGCGGGCTCGCCCAGATGAAGCAATTGGAAACCGGCGCCTGACAAGCCGGCCACATAACTTTCCACCGTGCGGTGATGCTTGATCACGCCGTCGACAAACCAGCGGGTTTCGCGCGCGCCCTGCTGAAAATACGCGTCCAGCGTCCAATGCTTCTGCCGCCCGGCCTCGTCCAGCGCCCAACCTTGCGGGCTCGCCGTGCAAACCGGATGCTCCACCGTCAGCGCGAACACACCGCCGGGCCGTAAAGCGGCGAACACGCGCGCCGCCACGGCGGCGTAATCCGCCACGTAATGCAAGGCCAGCGACGACACCGCCAGATCATAAGCGCCCGCAGGCGGCTGAAGGTCCTCGATGCCGGCGCACAGGTATTGAATGTCGGAATCCCGAGTGCGCGCTCTCGCCTGCTCCAGCATGCGTTCGGACAAATCCACCGCGGTGACGCTGGCCGCGCCTTGGGCGCGCACCCAACGGGCGAAATCGCCAAAGCCGCAGCCCAGGTCCAGCACATCGGCGCCGGACAGCGGCGGCAGCGCATCGCGCAAGGCGGGCTGTTCCAAGGCGCCGTTCAGGCCGCTATCGTTGTCGCGCAAAGCTTGGTATTGGGAGAAAAAGACCGGATGGTCATAAATGTTTTGCTGCATTTGGAGGCTCCGTAAAGACTTAAGGGAAGCGCTCCAGGGCGACGCGCGGCTATGCCGACGCGCAAAAGCGAGCCCAGCCGTTCCCGGCTTGGCGCGCGTCTTCTCTCATCCGGACTTTCACCGTCGGCTTCGGCTTCGCACCGAATCTGCTGACCCGCGCATCGTGGAAACGATGGCGCGGCGCTCGCGGGCTCGCCGCCGGCATGCGCCGCGGCTTACCGCCGGTGGGGAGTTTCACCCCGCCCTGAAGACAGGCACAGGATAAAGGCGGCGCCAGGGTTGGACAAGCCCGGCCGCATCGCGCATAGTCTGCGCATTCTGATTGCGATGGAGCAAGGCATGACCCTGAAACCGCCAGTCTGGCTGGCTTTTGTCCTGAGCGCCGGCACCGCCTTCGCCGCGCCGGCGCCGGCAGCCCAAACCGAGATCAATCACCTGCTGGACTATCTGGCCAAATCCGGCTGCGAGTTCAATCGAAATGGCAGTTGGTACGGCTCCAAGGAGGCCCGCGACCATCTGAACGACAAATACCAGTATCTGCTGAAAAAAGACTGGGTCAGCAGCACGGAAAGCTTCATCGAGCGCGCAGCCACCCAGAGCAGCATCAGCGGCAAGGCCTACCAAGTGCGTTGCGGCGCGGCGCAGCCGGTGGCCAGCGACGCCTGGCTCAAGGCCGAGCTAAGCCGCTATCGCCAGCGCAAATAAACGCGGTATCGCGCGTCCGGCCGGCAATCCCGGCCTGCCGGACCGCCACGCAGCTGTTATAATCGCGGCTTTCCTGTAATCCAGTGTTCTTTCCCCGATGACTGCTGCCCAGCTGCTGGCCCAACTCAAGGCCGACCTCCCCTCCTGCCTGATCCGCGACCGCCATGCCCTGCGTCGCAAACTGAGCGACGCCGCCGAGCGACTGAAGAAAAACCAGCCTGCGGACAAGCAACTGGCCGACATTCAGGCTCAGATCGAACGCTCCGCCGCCAAGGTGGCCGCGCGCCGCGCCCACCTGCCCAAGCCCGACTTCGACGACGCCTTGCCGGTCAACCAGAAACTGGCCGACATCAAAACCGCGATCGAGCGCCACCAGGTGGTGATCATCTGCGGCGAAACCGGCTCCGGCAAAACCACCCAGCTGCCCAAGATCTGCCTGGAGCTGGGCCGCGGCGTGCACGGTCTGATCGGCCACACCCAGCCGCGTCGTCTGGCCGCGCGTTCAGTAGCCAGCCGCATCGCTCAAGAGCTGAAATCCACGCTGGGCGAACACGTCGGCTTCAAGGTCCGCTTCACCGACAAGCTCTCGGAAAAGTCCGTAATCAAGCTGATGACCGACGGCATCATGCTGGCGGAAACCCAGACCGACCGCTACCTGGAAGCCTACGACACCATCATCATCGACGAGGCGCACGAACGCAGCCTCAACATCGATTTCCTGCTGGGCTATCTGAAACAGCTGCTGCCGCGCCGGCCGGACCTGAAGGTGATCGTCACCTCGGCCACCATCGACGCCGACCGCTTCTCCCGCCATTTCGACGGCGCGCCCGTGATTGAAGTCTCCGGCCGCACCTATCCGGTGGAAGTGCGTTACCGCCCGCTGGCGCAGCGCGACGAAGACGAGCGCGAAGTGGAAATGGAAGGCGCCATCGTCGACGCCGTCGACGAACTGTCGCGCCAGGGCCCGGGCGATATGCTGGTCTTCCTGCCTGGCGAGCGCGAGATCCGCGAAACCGCGGAAAAGCTGCGCAAGGCCGGCATTCGCGGCTACGAGATCCTGCCCTTGTTCGCGCGGCTGTCCAACGAGGACCAGCAGAAGATATTCAAGCCGTCCGGCGGACGCCGCATCGTGCTGGCCACCAATGTGGCCGAGACCTCGCTAACGGTGCCCGGCATCAAATACGTGATCGACACCGGACAGGCGCGCATCAACCGCTACAGCCCGCGCGCCAAGGTGGAACAGCTGCAAGTGGAGAAAATTTCCCAGGCGGCGGCGCGTCAGCGCGCTGGCCGTTGCGGCCGTGTCGAGGCCGGCATCTGCGTGCGCCTATACAGCGAAGACGACTTCAATCAACGCCCGGCGTTCACCGATCCTGAAATCGTCCGCTCCAACCTGGCCGCGGTCATTCTGCGCATGGCCGCGCTGCGGCTGGGCAAGGTGGACGCCTTCCCCTTCCTGGAAGCGCCCAGCAGCCGTCTGATCGCCGACGGCTACCAAGTGCTGACCGAGCTGGGCGCGGTGGACGACAAGGGGGAATTGACCAGCGTGGGCAAAGAGCTGGCGCGGATTCCGGTGGACCCTAAGGTGGGCCGCCTGCTGCTGGCCGGCCGCGACTTCGGCTGCGTGCGCGAAGTACTGATCATTGCCGCCGCCTTGAGCGTGCAGGACCCGCGCGAGCGGCCGTTCGAAGCGCGCGAGGCGGCCGAACGCGCCCAGGCGCGTTTCAACGACGAGAAGTCAGACTTCCTGTCCTTCCTGCACCTTTGGGATTTCTTCTCCGACGCGCTCAAGCACAAGAAATCCAACCGTCTGCTGATCAACACCTGCCACGAGCACTTCCTGTCCCACCTTCGCCTGCGCGAGTGGCGCGAACTGCACGCGCAGCTGGCCGACATCGCCAGCGAGCTGGGCCTGATCAAGCGCGAACAGGCCCACGCCGACGCCGAACAGCCGGACGCGCAGATGACGCAGAAAAAGCGCCAGCAGCTAGACGCCGTCGCCTATGAAAACCTGCACAAAGCGCTGGTAACCGGCTTGATCGGCAATCTGGGCATGAAAAACCAGGAAAGCGACGACTACCAAGGCACTCGCGGCGTTAACTTCCACGTGTTTCCCGGTTCCGGCCTGAAAAAAGCCAAGCCTAAATGGCTGGTGGCGGCGGAACTGGTGGAAACCACCCGCCTTTACGCCCGCTGCGTGGCCAAAATCGAGCCTGAGTGGGTGGAAAAGCTGGCGCCGCACCTGGTCAAATACCACTATTTCGACCCGCACTGGGAAAAGAGCCGCGGCGAAGTAGTGGCCAGCGAGCGCGTCACTCTGTATGGCCTGACCCTGGTGCCGCGCCGGCCGGTGAGCTATGGCCGCATCGCGCCGGTAGAAGCGCGCGAGCTGTTCATCCGCGGCGCGCTGGTAAACATGGAATACGTCAGCAACGCGCCCTTCTTCCAACGCAATCAGCAACTGATCCGCGAAGTGGAGCAGCTGGAACACAAGGCCCGCCGCCAGGACGTGCTGGTGGACGAGGAAGCGCTGTTCGCCTTTTACAGCGAACGGATTCCGGCCGAGGTGGTGGACGCGACCAGCTTCGAGGCCTGGCGCAAGGAAGCGGAAAAGACCGACGCCAAGCTCTTGCACCTGACGCGCGAGGAGCTGATGCGCCACGCCGCGCAACATGTCACCGAAAACCAGTTTCCGGAATGGCTGGAGCTGGAAGACGGCCGCCTCAAGCTGCGTTACCGCTTCGAACCCAATCACCCGCTGGACGGCGTCACCCTGGACGTGCCTCTGGCCATCCTCAACCGCTTGCAACCGGCGGCTTTCGAATGGCTGGTGCCCGGCATGGTGCGCGAAAAGCTGCAACAGCTGATCAAGGGCCTGCCCAAGCAAATCCGCCGTTGCTGCGTGCCGGTGCCGGACTTCGTCACCCGTTTCCTTAGCGGCAACCCGGACCCGCAACAGCCTATCGCGCCGCAGCTGGCGCGCTTCATCCTGCGCGAGACCGGCGGCGTCAAGGTGGACATCGACGATTTCCGCGCCCAGGAGCTGCCGGCTCATCTGCTGTTCAACTTCCGCGTCATCGACGACGGCAAGCAGGAAATTGGACTGGGACGCGATCTGCTGGCGCTGCAAAAGCAGTTCGGCCAGGCCGCCCAACTGACTTTCCGCGATACGAGCGCGGAATTCGAGCGCGACGAGGTCAGCAGCTGGGACTTCGGCGAACTGCCGGAAAGCATACAGTTTGCCCGCGGCCGCCAGCAGTTGACCGGCTATCCGGCCTTGACGCTGGAACAAGATAAGGTGGCGATTCGCCTGTTCGACACTCAGCTGGTAGCCGAGCGCCATCACCGCCAGGGCGTGATCCGCCTGCTGCAGCTGCAGTTGAAGGAACAAATGAAGCAGCTGTCCAAGGGCCTGCCCGGCATGACCCAACTGGGCCTGCAGCTGCGCGCAGTGGCCAATATCGACGAATTATTGGCCGACGCCATCGCCTGCATCTGCGACCGCGCTTTCATTGGCGACGACGCGCTGCCGCGCAACGAGAAAGCCTTCAACGACCAGAAAACCCGCGCCCGCACGCGCTTGCCGGCTGTCATTCAGTCGGTGACCCAGTACCTGGGTCAAGTGGCCGCGGAATACGGCCCGCTCAGCGTCAAGATGCAGAAACACAAGCTGGGTTACGAGTTGCAGCAGCAATTGGCCAAGCTGGTTTACAAGGGTTTCCTGGCCGCCACGCCGTGGAGCCAGCTGCCCCATTTGCCGCGCTATATGCGCGCGATGGGCCTGCGCATGGACAAGCAGCCGGCCAACCCGCAGCGCGACGGCCAGCGCGGCGCGGAAATCCGCGATCTATGGCAGAAATGGGAAACCCGGGTGGCAGAGGACAACGAGGCGGAAGGCGCGTCCCAGGCCCTGCTCGATTTCCGCTGGCAGATCGAAGAACTACGCGTCAGCCTGTTCGCCCAGGAGTTGAAAACGCCGTACCCGGTATCCGCCAAACGGCTGTTGAAGCTGTGGAGCGAGCTGCCGCGCTAAGAACTTGTTCAAGGTCTGCTGCGCTTCGGCGATACGGCGTTGAAAGCGACTTCGAAATGCTCATGTACCCTATGTACATTCCGCTTTCTCAGCCGTTTTCGCCTTGTCTCGTCCTTGCTTGCGAGACTTTGAACAGACTCTGAGCCCCAGAACCCGAACTCGCACGACAAAACGGCGGCGTCGATAAGGACGCAGCCGTTTTCCCATGCGCGCTTCAATGCACCGGATGGGACAAGCCCGGCTTATCGCCCCAGGCCAGCAAAAACAGGCCCATCGCCAGGCCAAGCAGGCAGAAAATCATCAGATAGCCGGCCAGCGCCAGCGAACTCGCCTCCATCCACACCGACAGCAGCACCGGCGTGAAGCCGCCCACCACCGCGTAGGCCACATTGTAGGAAAAAGACAGGCCGCTAAAGCGGATGGGCGCGGGGAAGGCGCGCACCATCAGATAAGGCACCGCGCCGACGATGCCGGCGGCAAAGCCGGTCAGCGTGTACAGCGGGCGCAGCCAGCTCGCGTCCTGCCCCATGGTCTGATAGAAACACCAGCTGCTGACACCCAACAGCAGGCTGCCCACGATAAACACCGGCCCGCCGCCAAAACGGTCCGCCGCCAGGCCGGCCACAATGCACCCCACGCTCAGCGCGACAATGGCCAGGCTGTTGGCGAACAGCGCCTCCACCGGCGGCACGCCAAACTGTTTTTGCAGAAAAGTGGGCGTCATCAGGATCACCACCACAATGGTGACCGACAGCATCGCGGTGGCCGCCATGGACAGAGCCATGCCAAGGCGATGGCCCCGCAGCGCCGCCTTCAGGGGCAGTTCGGCGGACAGCGCCTTGCGCGCCTGCATTTCGCTGAACACCGGAGTCTCGTGCAGCCAGCGGCGCAGATACATCGCCACCAGGCCGAACACCCCGCCTATCAGGAAGGGAATCCGCCAGGCGCCGTCCTCCAGCTGCTGCGGCGTGAAAGCCAGATTCATCGCCATCGCGATCAGCGAGCCAAACAGTATACCTATCGTCAGCCCCGAGGTGATGATGCCGCAAGCCAGGCCGGTGCGGCGCGACGGCGCGTGCTCGGCGACGAAAACCCAGGCGCCCGGCACCTCCCCGCCAATGGCCGCGCCCTGCAACACGCGCAACAGGAGCAGCAAGATCGGCGCCCACACCCCTATGCTCTGATAGGTGGGCAGCAGGCCCATCGCCAGCGTAGGCAGCGCCATCAACACGATGCTGAGCGTGAACATGCGTTTGCGGCCGAACAGGTCGCCGAAGTGCGCCATGACGATGCCGCCCAGCGGACGCGCCAGATAGCCGGCGGCGAAGATGCCGAACACCTGCAATTGACGCAGCCAGCCCGGAATGTCCTGCGGAAAGAACAGCTTGCCCAATACCAGGGCGAAAAACACGTAAATGATGAAATCGTAAAACTCAAGCGCCCCGCCCAGCGAGGCTAGGCCCAGCGTCTTGCAGTCGTTGCGGTTCAGTTTTCGCGTGTGCGCCGCTTCGGCGCTCGCGGTTTGAGTCATATCGGGTCCTTTCAGCGACCAAGATCGCAATCGCCCTCCCCGCCGCGCGGCGCGAAGGGCTGCGCGTTTATTTTTTGAAGGGGTTGATCGTCGGCGCGTCCTCGTGCTGGACAATGCCGAAGCTGCTGCGGATCAGCGAATTGAGCATGGGCTGGCGATGGCGTATCCACAGCGAAGTCGGCACCGGCCGGCAGCCCATTCTCGCCTTGGGCTCCAACGCGGTGCGCCCAAAAATAACCCGCCGTCCGCCGGCGGCCAGCGCCGACTCAATCGCCGAATGCAGCAGGCGCAAATAGAGCGGCAGCTCCTTGGCCGCGGCGCGATCAAAGCCGATCTGCGCGGCGGTGATCTCTTCGCCGTTTTTCAGGATCAGCAAAAAGCCCAGCAGCGCGCCGTCGCGCCACAGGCCGCGCAGCTCCGCCCGCTCCGGCCCCAGCGCGGCCATCCGCCGCCAGTATTCCGCGCTCACCGTGACCGGCCGCAATGTGGCGTTGTCTTGCACCGCCAGGTAGAGCAGCTGCATCCGCTCCGCCTGCGCGTCCACCTGCTGCGGCGTCATCACGCCGATTTCGCAACCGGCGGCTTCTATCGGCTTGAAAATCTGCTGGCGGATGCCGCTGCGGTATTTGGAGGTCATGCCGGCCAGGTAGTCGTCGTAAACACGCCAGTCCTCGGCCAGCGGCAGCACCATATTGGGCTCTGTTTCCAAGGTACTGTAGCTGAGCTTGCCCAGCGCCCGACTGTCTTCCCGCGCTGTTTCGTCCATGTCCTTGACCAGCACGAAGTCGATCTGGCCGTTGAGCTTCTCCGCGCGGCGGATGCGGTAGAGCATCTCCGCCACCGCCTGCCAACGGGTCTGCGGGTCCAGGTCCTCGGCGAAAGCCGCGCCGTCCAGGCCGTAGCTGAGCATATTGCCGCAGACCAGCAGCCGTTGCCGCAGCTTGGGCTTGAGATTTTGCGCCAGCGCGGCGCGCAGCGAACCTTCCGGCCGCGGTCCGGGGTGAGCGTGCATGGTTTCCAAGCTCACCTCCAACAGTTGCATCGCCACCGCCGCCACTGGCTCGCCGTCGCGATAGGCCAGCGCGTAGCGCACGTCGAAGTTGGCGAGCCCGGACTGCTCGAGCGCGCGCCAGTAATCGCGGGACATCAGCAACCCGTGCCGGGCCGCCAGTTGATCCCAGTGCTGCCCGTTCAGGAAGTCTATGCGCTCGGAAAAGGCGAAATTCAGCGCGCTGGCCTGCCGCAAACGGCGGCGCAGCTTCCAGCCATCGCCCAGTTGGCGGGCCAGTTGTTTGATTTTCTTGCTCATGGCTTGGGGCGTAGAAGACTGGTTCTATGATTGACAATCATTCCAGTGTGCCGCAATGCCAATAGGGCAACAAGCCTCCCTCAATGCGCGCCATCGGTCAGCAAGCGTCGGTAGCGCTCCGGGGAATAGCCTAGTTGCTTGTTGAACATCGCAATGAAGGCCGACGCGGTGCCGTAGCCCAGGTCGGCGGCGATGTCCTGAACCGGACGCCCTTCGCGCAGCCAGGCCAGGGCCCTGAGCAAGCGCACCCGGTTGCGCCACTGGACAAAGCTCATGCCCAGTTCGCGTTGAAAATGGCGCGCCAGCGTGCGCTCGGTGCCGTGCACCCGCTGCGCCCACTGCGCCAAGGTGGCGGCATCGGCCGGATTGTCTCGGATGGCGGCCAGGATGGGCGCCAATTGACGATGGCGGCTGTCCGGCAGATAGCTGTCCTGGTGGCCGGCCTGGGACAGCCGCGCCAGCAGCAGTTCGGCTTGGCGCTGGTCCCACGGATCCCGAACGACAGTGACGCCGCGCTGGCAGAAGTCATCCAGCAGCGCTCGCAGCAAGGGCGTTTGCGGAATCAGGCAGGGATGGGCGGGCAAGCGGGCGGCCTGTTCGGTCCCGACATAGACTGAGGTGTAGCGCATGGCCTGACGCACCGAAGCGGAATGGCGAACCCCGGCCGGCACCCAGATCAGGAACTCCGCTGGAGCAGCCAACGCGCGCTCGGCCTGACCAGGCTCGATCAAGCTCAACTCTATCACGCCCAGACTAATGCAGTTCAACTGACCCCAGGGATGGCTGTGCGGCGAAAACTCCGTTTGCGGCGTCAGCTGGTCGTAGCGCAGATGGATTGGCGTCGGTTCCGGCAAGCCTTGGTCCAGTTCTGAGTAGTCCAATTTGTCGGTTTCCCGCTATCGTCTTGTCTGTTTTGCATTATATGCATTGAATCAGACAGCGGTACACTGCCTACTGTTAATGCTTTTCTGTACTCTCGACCGCGCGTCGGAACGAGAGCCGCATCCGGAGCCATCCCATGTACTCATTGTTTCCCATGCTGGCGGTGATGATCTGGTCCGCCAACACCGTGGTGTCCAAAGCCGCGGCCCATGCGCTGGATCCCGCCGCCATTTCCTTCTACCGCTGGTTATTGGCAGCCTTGATTCTCACCCCGCTGAGCCTGCGGCCGGTGCTGCGCCAATGGCGCGCCATCAGACCCTGGCTGGGCCGCTTCGCCATATTGGCCGCGCTCGGCATGGTGATGTACCAATGTCTGGCTTATTACGCCGCGCACAGCACCAGCGCCACCAATATGGGCGTGATCTGCGCCTTGATCCCGCTGCTGGGTCTGGCGCTGAACGCGACCGTCTTCCGTCAGCCCACCGGCGCGCACGCGTTGTTCGGCGTGGCGGTGTCCTTGCTGGGCGTGCTGTATCTGCTGGGCCAGGGGCGGCCGATGGACCTGATTAGCGGCGGCGTGAACCGCGGCGACGCGCTGATGCTGGCCGGCTCCGTCTCCTACGCGCTGTACGGCATTCTGCTGCGCCGATGGGCGCCGCCGTTCGGCAGCTGGACCAATCTATACATCCAGGTATTGCTGGCCGTGCTGATGCTGGTACCGGTGGCGATGAGCGCGGACAGCCTGGCGGTGCCGCCGCAAGGCGCCGGCCTGGTCGCCTTCGCCGGCATCGCCTCCTCGGTGCTGGCCCCCTATCTGTGGATGCGCGGCATCCAGAGCCTGGGCAGCGAGCGCACCGCCATCTTCATGAATCTGCTGCCTTTGTTCACCGCCTTGATCGCCAGCGCGCTGCTGGGCGAAACCATCCACGATTACCACTGGCTGGGCGGCGGGCTGATCCTGCTGGGCGTCAGCCTGAGCCAGGGCGGCTGGGCCAAATTGCGCGGCCTCGCCCGTTCCACGGCCTGAGCGCCCATTCCGCCGCCGCGCCCGGGCTCCACGGCCGGCGCGGCGGGATTGCCGCGGCCCCGCTTATCGCCTAAGCTCTGTAACAAAACCGCAGCCGGCGCGGCCGGCCATGACAACCTCTCAACCGTGGAACCCAAAACCATGTGCCAGTTGCTGGGCATGAATTGCAATACTCCAACCGACATCCTGTTCTCCTTCGAGGGCTTTCACCGCCGCGGCGGCCAGACCGACCACCACGCCGACGGCTGGGGCATCGCCTTTTTCGAGAACAAGGGCTGCCGCATCTTCCTGGACGACAAACCGTCCGTGGAATCGCCGGTGGCTCACATGGTGCGCAACTATCCGATCAAGTCGGAAAACGTGATCGCCCATATCCGCAAAGCCACCCAAGGCGAAGTCAACCTGGCCAACACCCATCCCTTCATGCGAGAGATGTGGGGGCGCTACTGGATCTTCGCCCACAACGGCAACCTGGAAAACTTCCAGCCCGATGCCGGCTGCCATTACAACCCGGTAGGCGGCACCGACTCCGAACGGGCGTTCTGCCACCTGATGGAGCGGCTGCGCGCCAAATGGTGCCAGCAACCGCAGCTGGACGAATTGTTCGCCGAAGTGGCGCGGCTGGCGGGGGAAGTCTCCAGTCACGGCGTGTTCAACTTCATGCTGAGCAACGGCGAGGTGTTGTTCGCCCACTGCTCAACTCATCTGCACTACATCATCCGCCAGGCGCCGTTCAACACCGCGCATTTGGTTGACGACGACGTCAGCGTGGATTTCGCCTCGGTCACCACCCCGCACGACCGCGTGGCGGTGATCGCCACCCAGCCGCTGACCGACAACGAAAGCTGGACGCAACTCGTCCCCGGCGAGCTGCTGCTGTTCCGCGACGGCTCCCCGCTGTCGCAACACCTGCCCGGCTGAACGCCCGCCGACAAGCCTTTGCCGCCGGTGTTATGCTGGCGGCAATGTCTTGTTCTACGAGGCCGCCATGCAGCGATTCGACTTCAGCTACGCCCCATTCGACACCCTGAGCCCGGACGAGCGCCTACGCCTTGAGGCTTGCGCCGACATCCTGTTCTACGCCAACGAGCAAACCGTGCTGGCGCCGGACGCGCCGGTGACGGCTCTGTACGTGGTGATCAAGGGCGTGGTGAGGGAAATGGCCGGCGACGAGATCGTCGCGCTGTACCGGGCGCAGGACGGCTTCGACGCCCGCGCCACCGCCGCCGGCCAGACCTCCCGCCGCTTCATCGTGCAGGAAGAGGCGTTGCTCTACAGCCTGCCGCGCGCGGAAGTGCTGGCACTGACCGAGAGCAACCCTCGCTTCGGCGCCTATTTTTACGCCAGCGTGTCGGAAAAGCTGGGCCGGCTGGCCCAGCGGGCGGGCCAGCGCGAACTGCAAACCTTGCTGGCGGCCACAGTGCGCGACGTCGGCGGCCGCCAGCCGGTGTTCGTGGATGGCGGCGCCAGCCTGCGCGACGCGGCGGCGGCGATGAAAGCGCACAAGTCCAAGTCCGTGCTGCTGCGCGGCCACGGGCGGCTGGGAATCCTAACCACCACGGACTTTCGCGACATCGTGCTGAACGGCGCGTCCTCGGACGCGCCGGCGGCGGAATACTGCCAGTACGAACTGCTGACCATAGACATCGACGATTTCCTGTTCAACGCCCTGCTGCTGATGACGCGCCGCAATCTGCGCCGCCTGGTGGTGACCGAGCACGGCGAGCCGGTGAGCATGCTGGCCCAGGTGGACGTGCTCTCCTACTTTTCCAACCACTCCCACCTGATCGCGCAGCGGCTGGAACGCGCGGCCACGCTGGACGAACTGGCGGAAGTGGCGGAGCAGATTCCGCGGCTGGTGCGCATCCTGTCCGGCCACGGCGTCAAGGCGCTACAGCTGGGCCGGCTGGTGCAAAGCCTCAACGCCCGGCTGTTCGCCCGCGCCTGGCGGCTGATTGCGCCGCCGGAGTTGGTGGCCAACAGCTGCTTGCTGGTGCTGGGCTCGGAAGGACGCGGCGAACAGATCCTCAAAACAGACCAGGACAACGCGCTGCTGCTGCGCGACGGCGCGCCGTGGCCGCAACTGGAAGCCAGCTGTCAGGCCTTTTCCGCCGCGCTGGCCCGTTTCGGCTACCCGCCCTGTCCCGGAAACATCATGCTCAGCCACCCCGATTGGCGTTTCAGCGGCACCGAGCTGCGCGATCGCCTCCACTGCTGGGTGCACAGCCCGGACGGAGACGCCTTGATGCGGCTGGCCATCTTCGTGGACGCGGAAGCCGTCTGCGGCGACCCGGCGCTGCTAGAGGACGCCCAAAACTATCTACGCGCCACCCTGCGCGACGACGCCGGCTTCTTCTCCCGTTTCGCCCGCGCCATCGAACAGTTCGACACCCCGCTGGGCCTGTTCTCCCATCTGCAAACTCGCGATCGTGACGGCCGCGCCGCGCTGGACCTGAAAAAAGGCGGCATTTTTCCTCTGGTGCACGGTATCCGCGCGCTGGCGCTGGAATATGGCGTGAGCGAAAACAACTCGCAGCAAAGGCTGCAGGAACTGGTGGCGCAGGGCCGGCTGGAGCGGGGCTTGGCCGAGGACGTGGGCGAGGCGCTGTCCTATCTGATGCAGCTGCGGCTGGATCAAGGGCTGGAGCGGCTTGCCGCCGGCAAACCGGCCGACAATCTACTGGAGCCGGAAAAGCTGTCCTCGCTGGAACGGGACCTGCTCAAGGACACGCTGGGCGTGGTCAAGCGGTTCAAGGCGCAGTTACGCCACCATTACCGGCTGGGCAGCTTCTGATGCTCACCGCCCTGCTGCGCCAATGGCAGCGACGCCGGCTGCGCGATCCGGCTTACGCAGAGATGTATCGGGAGCACCCGGACGAACTGGTCAGCCTGGACTGCGAAACCACCAGCCTGAATCCGGCGGACGCCGAACTGCTATCCATCGGCGCGGTCAAGTTGCGCGGCAACCGCATCCTCGCCAGCGAGGCACTCTACCTGCTGGTGCGCCCGGAACAAGCGCCCCAGGCGGACAATGTGCGCATCCACGGCCTGCGGCCTATCGATGTCAGCCAGGGCTTGGCGGCCCAAGACGCCGTGCGACGGCTGCTGGATTTCATCGGCGGCCGGCCGCTGCTGGGCTATTACCTGGAATACGACCTGGCGGTGCTCAACCGCTACGTCCGCCCCTGGCTGGGCGTGCCTCTGCCGCAGCGGCGCATTGAGATTTCCGGCCGCTATTACGACTACAAGCTGAGACAGAACCCGGACGCCCACATCGACCTTAGGCTGGCCAGCATCTGCCAAGACCTGGACATGCCAGCGCCGCCGCGCCACGACGCGCTCAACGACGCCATCAACGCGGCCATGCTCTACCTGGCGTTGAAACAACGTGGCTATGGTTGAGCACGCAGCGAGAGGGGCAAACCGGACAGAGCATGGCGACTTGCCATTGCCCATCAGGCTGATAGCTTATCTTCTGCACCGCGAACAACCTTGGAGGCATTGGCATGCACTCGAGCCGAATCCAGCTACCAGACGGCGAACACACTGTTGTTGAATGGCACGGCGCTTCGGAACAAGCTCCGCAAGGCGTAATCCTGTTCTTGCCGGCGTTGGGCGTCAACGTGTCCTACTATCGCGCGCTGGGCGCGGCCTGGGCGGCACGAGGCTATTGCGTGGCGGCGGCGGAAATCCGTGGCATGCACCAAAGCTCGGTGCGGGACGTGCGGCGCCAGGATTTCGGCTACCGGGAAGTGTTGGCTGATGTCGCCCACCTGCGTCAACAACTGAGCGAACAGACCTCTGGCCGGCCCCTGATCCTGGCGGGGCACAGCCTGGGCGGACAATTCGCCCTGCTGCAAGCCTGCGAGAATCCGGCGGAGGTGGCCGGCGTGGCCTTGCTGGCTGGCGGCTCCAACTACTTCCGCGCCATGCCCGGCGCACTGTCCGCCTGGAAACGAGGCTTCGGCCTGCGGCTGATCCAACAACTCAACCGCAGCCTGGGCTATTTCCCCGGCGACAAGCTGGGCTTTGGCGGACGACAGCCGGGGCGGCTGATCCGTGACTGGACGCAGGAAGCCTTGCACGGCCGTTACCGGCTTGAAAACAGCGACGCCGACTACGAAGCCGCGCTGCGGCGGCTGGAGCTGCCGGTGCTGCTGCTGTCCTTGTCAGGCGACCGCTTCGTTCCCCGCAGCTGCGCGGATTTTCTGGCCGACAAGTTGACTCGCGCCACGGTGACGCAGAGGGAACTACAGGCCGCCGATCACGGCTTGCGCGCTTTCTCCCACTTTACCTGGGCCAAATCCCCGCAACCGGTACTGGACGCGTTTCAACACTGGAGCCAACGCTTGTTCAACTGACTCCCGCGCTGCCAGCCTCGAACCGGGCGGGTCTTCCCGTCTACACGCCCGCCTCTACCTGCATCACCTTCACGCCCGCCTGCTGCAGGCCGGACAGGTAGTCCGAAGGAATGCCGGTATCGGTAATCAAAGTATCGATCCGGCGAGTGTCGAGAATCTTGTGCAAGCTGGTGCGGCGAAACTTGCTGGAATCGGTCACCACCACGACGCGGTCGGCCACCTCGCACATGCAGCGATTAAGCCTGGCCTCCGCCTCATAGTGCGTACTGACCCCATGCTCCAGATCCAGCCCGTCCACGCCGAGAAACAAGAGATCGAAATGATAGTCGCGCAGCGACTGCTCGGCTTGGGTGCCGTAGAAAGACAGCGAAGTGCGACGCAGCTGCCCTCCCGTCGTGAATAGCTCCACGCCCGGCGCGTCCGCCAAGACATTCGCGATATTCAGCCCATTGGTCATTACGATCAAATCCTGATGCGAACTCAGGCAACTGGCGAGTTGCTGGGTCGTGGTGCCGGAATCCAGAATGACGCGCGTGCCCGGCGCAACCAGGGTGGCGGCCAGTTGCCCGATTCGCAGCTTGACGCCTGCATTGAGCAGACTCTTGTCTGAAATGGCTCGTTCCTTGGGCGCGGACATTGGGTCAAACACCAGCGCGCCGCCATAAGATCGGGTGGCTACGCCTTGCTTTTCCAAAAAAGCCAAGTCATTGCGAATGGTGACCGACGACACCTGAAACTGCGCGGCCAGTTCGGAAACCTGCACGCTGCCGTGCTTGTTCAATTGTTGAATGATGCGCTCGCGGCGCTCGCTGGTGCTGACACTGTTTTTGCTTTCCATCATCTTGCGCTCCCGCTATACGCAGTTTCGGTTTCTTTTCTTTTAACACGACTCAAAATCAGCGCCTTCCGGCCGCCCTGTCGCCATTATTCCACAGCCTGCCGCGCCCGCCCACTTCGGCAAAAAAGCAACAAACCAAAATCTTTCTTTTCCTTTCTTCTTTTGGCTATTGAAATCATGCTCGCATTTCGTTTAGCTTAAAAAACATGGAAAACACCACAAGAAGAAACAAAACGAAATCAAAAATCGTTCCCATCAACCAGTGAGACAACTAATGAACCCCCTGCTAAAGCTAGTACGGCGCCACAGGCAAGGCGAGCATGTCGGCATCTTTTCCGTGTGCTCCGCCCACCCCCTTGTGCTGGAAGCCGCACTGATACAGGCACGCGAAAATCAGACTCCCCTGCTAGTGGAAGCCACGTCCAATCAGGTGGATCAGTTTGGCGGCTATACCGGCATGAGGCCCCATGGTTTCAGCGAACACCTGACCCAACTAGCGCAACACTACGGCTTTCCCGCCGACAAGCTGATTTTGGGAGGCGACCACCTTGGCCCCAATCGCTGGCAAAGCCTGCCCGCCGCTGAGGCGATGGAACATGCCCGCGATTTGATCGCTGCCTACGTGGCCGCCGGCTTCCAAAAACTGCATCTCGATTGCAGCATGGCCTGCGCCGATGACGAGCTCCCGCTGGACGACGCGCTAGTCGCCGCGCGCGCGGCGGACCTCGCCCGCGTAGCGGAAGAAGTTGGCCGCCACCTGTATGGCCGCAGCGAGCTTTTATATGTGGTGGGCACCGAGGTACCTACGCCCGGCGGCGCGCAGGAACATCTGGATGAGCTTACGGTTACGCGGCCGGAAGCCGCCGAACGCACTCTTCTCGCGCACCGCGAGGCCTTTGCCGCCGCCGGCCTGAGCGATGCCTGGCCGCGCGTGATCGCGCTGGTGGTGCAGCCCGGCGTAGAGTTCGATCACATCAGCGTGGCCAATTACCAGCCCGCCGCCGCCGCCGCGCTCAGCCGCATGATAGAGGAGCATCCGGGCCTGGTTTACGAAGCCCATTCCACTGATTACCAAACTCCTGCGGCCTACCGTCAGTTGGTGCGAGACCATTTCGCCATCCTCAAGGTTGGCCCGGCTCTCACTTTCGCGTTGCGCGAGGCTTTATACGCGCTTGCCGGCATCGAAAACGAATTGCTGCCGGAAAAGGAACGCTCCCATTTACGCAAGGTGCTGGAGCAATCAATGCTGGAGCGCCCCGCCTTCTGGCAAAGCCATTATCACGGCAGCCAGACGGAATGCCGGCTGGCACGCAGTTTCAGCTATTCGGACCGCATTCGTTATTACTGGCCCATCCCGGCGGTGGAGGCCAGTTGTCAGACGCTGCTCAACAACCTCTCCGCCGTAACCCTGCCAGAAACCTTGCTCAGCCAGTATCTGCCCGCCCAGTATCAGCGCGTGCGCGCCGGCACGCTGGAGGCTAAACCCAAGGCCTTGGTCATCGATTGCATCCAAGAGGTGCTGCGCCCCTACGCGGCGGCCTGCCGCGCGGAGACGGAGAAACAGCCATGATTCTGGGACATAGCCGTGAAGGCCTGGTGAAGGCGGGAGGGCTGGCCACCGCCCAAGAGATCGACCAGCAGCCGCTTGCTTGGGCCGATACGCTGGACATCGTCGAAGCCGAACGACCATCCATCAACGTCTTTCTTGCGCCGCTGCTCGCCCACCCCAATTTGCGCATCATTTTGACTGGGGCAGGCAGTTCCGCCTTCATCGGCGAAGCGCTCGCGCCCTATCTCAGCCGCTGGCTCGGCAGGCAGGTGGAGTCCATTGCCACCACCGACATTGTGACCTCGCCCGTCAGCTATTTCAACGCCAAGCGTCCTACCTTGCTCGTCTCCTTCGCCCGCTCCGGAAACAGCCCGGAAAGCCTGGCGGCCATAGAGTTGGCAGACAGCTTGCAACCCTCCTGCCGCCACTTGGTGCTGACCTGCAGCGAACATGGCGAACTCTATCGCCGCAGCCGCGAGAACCCCCGCGCGCTAAGCGCGCTGATGCCGCCGGACAGCAACGATCGCGGCTTCGCCATGACCAGCAGCCTTAGCTGCATGTTGCTTGCTTGTCTGGCCATCCTGTTGCCGCGACGCTTCAATCCCGTCGAATGCCTGGGCATGCTTCAGCGCGGTCGGCATCTGATGGACGCATTGCCGCGGCAACTGGCGGGCTGGGCGGTGCCCCCTCCGAAGCGCGTGGTGTATCTCGGCAGCAACGAACTCAAGGGCATCGCGCGCGAAGGGGCGCTCAAGATGTTGGAGTTAAGCGCGGGCCGCATCGTGGCCTTGTTCGATTCCGCCATTGGCTTTCGCCATGGGCCTAAGTCCGTCATTGACGAGCGGACGGTGGTGATACAGCTCATTTCCAACCAAGCGCATGTGCGCCGTTACGAATTGGACCTGCTGCAAGAGCTGCGCCGAGACGCGCGAGCGGAACAAGTCGTAGCGCTGGCCGATCGCCGCGACTCCATCATTGACGCCGGCGACCGGCTGTATCTGCCGCCAGGAAAAGAAGGCGACGATATGAGCCTGGCTTTTTGCTATCTGCCGTATTTGCAGTACATGGCTTTTCAAGCCTCCATGCTGCTGGGCATTTCTCCGGACTCGCCGTCTCCCGACGGGCATGTCAACCGCGTGGTGCAGGGCGTCACCATTTACCCCTATTCCGAGGCTTAGGAGGCGAAATGCCGAATATCGTATTGAGTCGCATCGATGAACGTCTGGTGCATGGACAGGTGGGCGTGCAGTGGGTGGGTTTCGCCGGCGCCAACCTGGTCATGGTGGCCAATGATGAGGTTGCCGCGGACACCCTCCAGCAAAACCTGATGGAGATGGTGTTGGCCGAGGGCATCGCCATCCGGTTTTGGCCGCTGCAAAAAGTAATCGACCAGATCCACCTGGCCGCGGACCGGCAAAAAATCCTCATCGTCTGCAAGACTCCGGGGCACTTTCTGCAATTGATCGAAGGCGGCGTGCCGATCAAACGCATCAATGTCGGCAATATGCATTACGCCAACGGCAAGCGTCAGATCCACAAAACCGTATCGGTAGACGAACAGGACGTGCGCGACTTCCGGGCGCTGCGCGAAAAGGGCGTGAAATGCTTTATCCAAGGCGTACCCACCGAACCGGAACAGGACGTTTACCCCTTGTTGCAAGACCAAGAAGAAGGAGAGTCATGATGGAGATCAGTCTGTTACAGGGGCTGGCCTTGGGCCTGCTGGCCTTTGCCGCCGGGCTGGACCTGTTCAACGGCCTTACCCATTTTCACCGGCCCGTGGTGCTGGGACCCTTGGTTGGCCTGATTCTGGGCGACGCGCGCACCGGCATTCTGGTGGGCGGCACGCTGGAACTGGTGTGGATGGGGCTTGCCCCGCTGGCCGGTGCGCAGCCGCCCAACGTCATCATCGGCACCATTGTCGGCGCCACTTTCGCCATCACCACCGGAGTCAAACCCGAGGTGGCGGTTGGCGTGGCGGTGCCGTTCGCCGTGGCGGTGCAGATGGGCATCACCTTTCTGTTTTCCGTGATGTCCGGCGTGATGTCGCGCTGCGACAGCATGGCAGCCGCCGGCGACTACAAAGGCATTGAACGGGTGAATTATCTGGCCTTGCTGGCCTTGGGTTCTTTTTATTTTCTCTGCGCCTTTCTGCCCATCTACTTTGGAGCCGAGCACAGCAAAACGATGATCGACATGCTGCCCAAGCGTCTGATCGACGGCCTTGGCGTCGCTGGCGGCATCATGCCCGCCATCGGCTTTGCCGTCTTGCTCAAAATCATGATGAAAAACGTTTATATCCCCTACTTCATCCTCGGCTTCGTTGCCGCGGCCTGGCTCAAGATGCCGGTATTGGCCATCGCCACCGCCGCGCTGGCCATGGCGATGATAGACATCATGCGCAAAGGAGGCGGTCAAACGCCGCCGCGCGCGCCTCAGGAGGCAGCGGAAGATGGCATCTAACACTTTGACCCAACCCTTGCCGCAGCAGGCGGAATCCCGTGCCGCGGACATGGATGACGACCGCTACGAAGACCAGCGCCTTGGCGCGGAATTGACGCGGCAAGACATTAATCGCTTCGCCTGGCGCTCCTTGCTGTTGCAGGCGTCTTTCAACTACGAGCGGATGCAGGGCGCAGGATGGCTGTACGGTCTGATTCCGGCGCTTCGCAAAATCCATACCCACCCAAGAGACTTGGCGCGCGCGATGAAGGGGCATATGGGCTTCTTCAATACCCACCCCTTCCTGGTCACCTTCGTGATGGGCATCGTCCTGGCGATGGAGCGCTCCAAACAGAACGTCAACAGCATCCAAAGCGCCAAGATCGCGCTGGGCGCCCCGCTGGGAGGCATCGGCGATGCGATGTTCTGGCTGACCTTGTTGCCTATCTGCGGAGGCATCGGCGCCGATCTCGCCTTGCAAGGCTCAGCGCTTGGCGCCGTGCTTTTCTTCGCCTTGTTCAACACCGTGCACTTCGGACTGCGCTTCTCTCTGGCTCACTACGCGTACCGGATGGGCATCGCGGCGATTCCCTTGATCAAAGCCAACACGCTCAAGGCCGCTCACGCCGCCTCCGTTGTCGGCATAACCGTGATCGGCGCCTTGGTCGCCACTTACGTGCGCCTCTCCACCCCCTTGAAAATTACCGCCGGCGACGCGGTGGTCAAGTTGCAGACCGACGTGATCGACAAGCTGATGCCCGCCTGTCTGCCTCTGGCCTACACCCTGGCGATGTATATGCTGGTGCGCCGCGGCTGGAGTCCTTTGCGGCTCATCGTCATCACCCTGGCCTTGGGCGTGGCCGGCACCTTTGGCGGCTTTCTGTAAGGATGACTTGCCTCGTATCGGCGACCACCACGCCCGTCCTTGTCGCCTCTGCACGACAAAAGCATCAACCACTGGGCCTTGGCCCTTAGAACGTGTTTACGATCTCGCGAGCAAGAGCGAGACAAGGCGAAAACGGCTGAGAAAGCGGAATGTACACGCGGTACATGAGCATTTCGAAACGGTTTTCAACGCGGTATCGCCGCAGCGCAGCAGATCGTAAACAGGTTCTTACAACCGGAGCATATCTATGTTGAACGTCATTTTCTGTGGTCATGGCCGCTTCGCCAGCGGCCTGCTCAGCGCCGCCGAACAAATACTGGGCGAACAGCACAACTGCATCGCCATCGACTTCCCCTCCACCTCGTCCATCGCGCTGTTGGAGCAGCAATGCCGCGACGCGCTCGCTTTACTGGATCATTTGCAAAGCGTGGTGTTCTTCACCGACCTTCTCGGAGGCACGCCGTTCCGCATCGCCTCCACGCTGGCGGTGCAAAACAGCCATATGAAAGTGGAAGTGTTGACGGGAGTCAATTTGCAACTGGCGGTGGAAATGCTGGGGGAACGTAACGGCGAAAACCTGGAGACCTTTCGCCAGCAAGCGCTGGACTGCGGCCGCCGCGGTTTGACCAGCCTTGCCGATGAACTGCGGAAACCGAGCAAGCCGCGTTGGCTGGATGGCGCCCCCGGCGCCGGCATCTGAACCGCGCCCGCGCCTGCCGGAGACCAATATGATCAACCTCATCCGCGCACGCCGCTTATTGACCGAGCAGGGCTGGCGGGAGCATCAGCTTCTCGCTCATGAAAACGGTGTCATTACCGCGATAGAGCCCCTTCCGTCCGCTCACGAGCGGTACGACGCCGAATGGCTGGTTCCCGCCCTGATAGACACTCATGTGCATGGCGGGCGAGGCGTGGACGTGATGGATTGCCGCGCCTCTTCGCTGCGCGCATTGTCGGCGGCCAAGGCCGATGAAGGCGTGGGCGCATTTTTGGCCACCACCGTCACCGCCCCGCTGCCCGAATTGGAACAAGTGCTGGCCTTGATCGCGGACGTCCGCCATGAAACGCCGCCCGGGGCGGAAATCCTGGGCAGCTATCTGGAAGGCCCCTACTTTACCCCCCGCCACAAAGGAGCGCATGAAGAGCGCTGGTTTCGCGAATTGGACATCGCGGAGCTTTCCCGCCTGAACGATTGCGCGGCCGGTTCGCTCAAGGTAGTGGCGCTGGCGCCGGAGAAGCCGCACGCCATCGCCGCCATCCATTACCTGAACGCCTTGAACGTGCGGGTCATGCTGGGGCACTCCGGCGCGGACTACGCCACAACCCAAGCCGCGCTGGACGCCGGCGCGTCCGGCCTCGTGCACTGTTTCAACGGCATGAGCGGCCTGCACCATCGCGCGCCGGGCATGGCCGGCGCGGGTTTGGCTCATCCCAAGGCCTGGCTGGAGCTGATCGCCGACGGCCACCATGTTCACCCCGCCGTTTTGCGATTATGCCGCTGCTGCGCCGGCGAGCGCCTGCTGCTGATCACGGACGCGATGCGCGCAGCCGGCATGCCGGACGGAGCGTACGAACTGGCCGGCAGCATGGTGGAAATGCGGGGAGGCATTGTGCGGACAGCCAGCGGCAGCCTGGCCGGCAGCACTCTGGGGCTGCTGGATGCGGTGCGCAATATGGTGGAGCTGGCCGGCGCGGACTTGGCCTCCGCTATCGAAATGGCTTCCCTGCACCCTGCACGGCTATTGGGCATTGACCATGAGTTGGGATCCCTGACGATAGGCAAACGCGCCAATGTGCTGGCGCTGGACGCCCGGATGCAACTGCAGGCGCTATGGGTTCGGGGCCGCCAAGTGAGAGGCAAGATATCCGCCCCGGTTTCAGCGTGAACCGCGAAATGCGCGGATAGAAAAACAAGAAGGATGCGGGGCCGCATGTTGTCGTTGCTTGACCTTCCGTTTCAACACCCAGGTTCTTGACTATCGCAAGCCAATAAAGGAATCGACATGTCCAGCATACTCTCCCGTTGCAGCCTGCTGCCCATTCTGGCGCTGCCCTGGTGCAGCCTGGCCGCTCAAGCGCAGCTCTTGGCGCCGCTGCCTCCCATGGGCTTCAATAACTGGGCCAGGTTTCAGTGCGTTCCGCAGAAACCGCTAGACGGCTCCAACCCCGCGGCCTACTCCTTCCAGCGCTTCATGGAGGACCAGGGCCGGGCGCTGCACGACTCCGGCTTGAGCGCGGCCGGCTACAAAACCGTTGTGGTCGACGACTGCTGGATGATGCGCAACTCGCAGGGCTACCTGCACGGCAACCCCAAGTGGTCCGGCTCTCAACAACCTGGCTTTGATTATGAGCTGACGGACTATATGAACACCCTGCACAATCTTGGCCTGCTGGGCGGCGTCTACAACACCGCCGGCGCCAAAACCTGCCAAGGGGAAAAGGCCGGCGCGCAGGGACACCAACAGGCCGACGCCAACTCCTATGCGTTCTGGGGCGTGGACTTTCTCAAGCTGGACAACTGCGGCGCTGAAGGCGGCGTTTCAACGGAAACACTGGATAAGCAGATGCAGGCGGCGCTGAAAAACGTCAGTCGCCCCATTGTGTTCGACCCCTCCTTGCCGGCGGGTCAATACCCTCAATCTCCCGCCAAATACACCGCGCTCGCGCTGGCCAAAAAACTTGGCCAGATGTGGCGGGTGGGACCGGACATCAAGATCACGCATGATACGGCGCCCCCGGTTTCCCCTTGGGATTTCAAGGAGGCCGGTTACGAAATCGGCGTCTATCAAAGCTACGACAGCACCATCGCCTTGTCGCGCTATGTCGGCCCTGGCAGTTGGAACGACGCAGACCAACTCATGCTGGGCGATAACGGCCTGTCCACCAGCGAAGAAAGAAGCCAAATGGGCCTGTGGTCCATCATGGGCGCGCCTCTGTTCATCAGCGCGGACGTCCGCAAAATGGTCAACCCTCAAACCGCGCACCTCAAGGATTCGCTCGCCATCTTGAGCAATAAGCGCGTGATCGCGGTCAACCAGGACCCCCTGGGCGCCGGCGGTTACCGCGTCCTGCGCGACAACCCCGCCACCAACGCCGGCTTCGACGTCGTCGTCAAACCCTTGAAGGACGGCAGCCTGGCCGCCCTGGTCTTGAACAAGAACGCTAGCGAGCAAACCTATACGCTGAAACTCGCGACACTGGGCCTGGCACCCGCGGCCAACGGCGCTTACACCGTGCACCACCTGTGGACCGGGGCAAGCCAGTCCTCGGTGAAGGCCGTGACGATGCGGATCGCTCCCCACGACAATATGATGCTCAGAATCGTAGGCGGCGGCACGCTGACCCCCACCGGCCAGATTCAGACGGTTCAGCCCAGCTTTGACGTGGCCGCCAAGTGCTTATCGGTGGAGGGCTCGGCCAAGCCCGGCGCGAGCATTATCATCGACAACTGCTCTAACTCAGCCAAACAACAATGGCAGCGCCAGGCCAATGGCAGGATCAGGCTCTTGGATTCCAATCTTTGTCTGTCCGCCAATAATGGGCCGGTTAACTCAAGCCACTCGCAATGGGCGAAGCTGGACGCCTGCAATCCAAACGACCGGAAGCAAGCCTTCACCTACACCTTGACCGGCAATCTGAAAAACAGCCAAGGTTGTCTGGGTGTTTTCCGAGGCACGGTCGCCATAGCCGGCTCCCGCGTCAATATGTATCGCTGCGCGGCGGAGACGGCCCCGCAAGTCAACCAGATCTGGTCCGCGCCTCACGGCGCCAAGCTGTAAGCACCCGCTCAACGTCTCGTAAGCAAGAGCGAAAAAAGCGAAACCGCTGAAAAACCTGGCTGGCCTGCCTTGGCAGGCCACGCCCGTTCTATCTCGGCGTCTGCTTGCGCCGACGGTACACTGTGCTGCGCGCCACACCCAGCTCCGCCGCCGCGCGGCTGACATTGCCCTGGCAACGCGCCAGCGCCCGCTCGATCAACTCGTCGCGGCCCACCGTCAACGTAGGGCAAGCTCGGGGGGCATCGACCCGGCAGCCGGACGGCAGGTCCTCTTCCCCCAGCACCACCCCATCGTCGGCCAGGGCCAGCATGGTGCGCAAGGCGCTGTACAGCTGGCGCGCGTTTCCCGGCCAGCTGCAGGCCTGCAAAGCCGCGCGCAGCGGCCCGCCCAAGCGCACGCCGCGTTGTTCCGCGCCCAGTTCGTCCCACATCTCGTCGATCAGGCGCGGCAGGTCGTCGCGCTCGCGCAAGGGCGGCAGCCGTACCGGGTAGTCCTGCAAGCGGTAGAACAGATCGGCGCGGAACTCGCCGGACGCCGTCATCGCCGCCAGGTCGCGATGGGTGGCGCAAATCAGCGCGAAGTCCACCGCATGCGTTTGACCTCCCCCCAAGGGCGTGACTTCGCGCTGCTGCAAGGCGCGCAGCAAGCGCGCCTGCATCGCCGCCGGCATATCCCCCACCTCATCCAGGAACAACACGCCGCCGCTGGCTTCGCGCAGCTTGCCCGCCATGCCCTTGCGCCTCGCGCCGGTGAAGGCGCCCTCCTCGTAGCCAAACAGCTCCGATTCGATCAGCGCCTCGGGGATCGCCGCGCAGTTGACGGCGACGAAGGGGCCGCGGCCGCGCCGGCTGGCGGCGTGCAAAGCGCGAGCGAACACCTCCTTGCCCACACCGGTTTCGCCCAGCAGCAATACCGGGATGTCGGCGTTCAGCACTTTGACGGCGCGCTGCAACTCGGCAGAGGGCCGCGCCGCCGCCTCGGTCTTGGGCGTTTGACATTCGGCCAAGGCCTTGCGCGCCGGAGGCGTGATACGCAGATGAAAATGCTGGCCGCGCCGGCTAAGCCGCGTCCGCAAGCCGTCGGCCGGTTCCAGCTCGCCGTCGAACAGCTGGCCGAAGCGCACCCGGCCCAGGTCCGCCCAAACCAGGCCCAGCCAGGCCAGCGCGCAGCTGTTGGCTTCCACCAGCACCTCATCGGCGAAAACCAGCACGCCTTCGCGCGGCGACCCCAGCAAAGCGTGGTTCAAATGGAAGCGCACCAGCCAATGCTCGGAGGCCGATCGGGCCAGCCAGCGGTGTTCAATCTGGCGCGCGGCCAGCCTCACCAGGCCCAGCGCGTGCGCGTCATGGGCGCGCGCGTCGCTGCTGATGTTCAGCGCGCCGGCCAGGCGGCCGTTGGGCGCGAAAATGGGCGCGGCCGAGCAGGAAATCCCACCATTGCTGGCCAGATAGTGTTCCCCGCCGTTCACCTGCACCGCCGCGCCCAAGGCCAGAGCGGTGCCGATGGCGTTGGTGCCTCGGTCCCGCTCGCCCCAGGCCATGCCGGGCAACAAGGCCACCTGTTCCGCCTTGGGCAAAAAGCCGGGGCAGCCGGCGGCGTTGAGAATCACGCCGTCGGCATCGCTGAGCAGCACGATGCCGCGGCGGTCGATGACTTGCTCCCCCAGCCCGTCCAGCTCGGGCTGAGCCAGCCGCAGCAGCAGCCCGTTGGCCTCGCGCAGCGCGTTCAGCGCCGCGCCCTCCAGGCCGTCCTCTTGCCGCGCGGCCTGCGGCGGCAAGGCTTGTTGTCGGCAACGCTGCCAAGACTGGGCGATTTCGCCCCTGAGCCCCGCCGGCGCCAGTCCTTGCTGAAAGAAGCTGCGGCGTGCCCGTTCCACGGGCAAAGCGATGGGATGATCCATGGTGAACTCCCTCCGGTCATGAAAGCCGGCGCAAGGTCTCGCAAGTGCCGCGAGACGGAACGAAGACGGTTGCGACGGCGGATGAACCCACGCGTCACCTTAACATGCGGCACGCCGGCACCCATGTCGCATCAAGCGCGACACTGTAGCGTTTTGCAACAGCTTGCGCCGCGTCCAATGGGACAGGTGGCCCGCCTGGCGCTTGCCGTGCCATGCCGCGCCGCAACGTGTGATGGGCGGAATAGTCGCATATGCTGGGCATACTGTGTTTTGCACTGCAACACGCACGCCAAACCTCCACCACTGGCACGCTTTCTGCTGAGCCACTGCCGCCGCCGCGCGGCAACCGGCTTATTCATAACAGGAGAAACACCATGCGTTACGCTCACCCCGGCACGCCCGGCGCGCTGATCGCCTTCAAGCCTCGCTACGGCAACTATATCGGCGGCGAGTTCACGCCTCCGGTCAACGGTCAGCATTTCACCACCACCTCGCCGGTCAACGGTCAGCCCATCGCCGAGTTTCCGCGTTCCGACGCCGCCGACATCGACAAGGCGCTGGACGCAGCCCACGCCGCCGCCGATGCCTGGGGCCAGACCTCGGCACAACAGCGTTCCTATCTATTGCTGCAAATTGCGGACCGCATCGAGGCCAATCTGGAAGTGCTGGCCGTCACAGAAACTTGGGACAACGGCAAGCCGGTGCGCGAAACGCTGAACGCGGATATCCCGCTGGCGGCCGACCACTTCCGCTACTTCGCCGGCTGCATCCGCGCCCAGGAAGGCACGGCGGCGGAGATAGACCACAACACCATGGCCTACCACATCCACGAACCCTTGGGCGTGGTGGGCCAGATCATCCCGTGGAACTTCCCCATTTTGATGGCCGCGTGGAAACTGGCGCCGGCGCTGGCCGCCGGCAACTGCGTGGTGCTGAAGCCGGCGGAACAAACCCCGTTGGGCATTGCCGTGCTGATGGAGGTGATAGGCGACCTCCTGCCGCCGGGCGTAATCAACGTGGTGCATGGCTTCGGCAAGGAGGCCGGCCAGGCGCTGGCCACCAGCAAACGCATCGCCAAAATCGCCTTCACCGGTTCCACCCCGGTGGGCCGCCACATTCTGCAATGCGCGGCGGAGAACATCATTCCGTCCACCGTGGAGCTGGGCGGCAAATCGCCCAATATCTTCTTCGAAGACATCATGCAGGCGGAGCCGTCCTTCATCGAGAAAGCCGCCGAGGGCCTGGTGCTGGCTTTCTTCAACCAGGGCGAAGTCTGCACCTGCCCGTCGCGCGCGCTGGTGCAGGAATCCATCTACCCGGCTTTCATGGCCGAGGTGATGAAGAAGGTAGCGGCGATCAAGCGCGGGGACCCGCTGGACACCGATACCATGGTGGGCGCCCAGGCTTCGCAACAGCAATTCGATAAAATCCTGTCCTACCTGGACATCGCGCGCCAGGAAGGCGCCGAGGTGCTGAGCGGCGGCAAGTTGGAGCCGCTGGAAGGCGGGCTGGCGCAAGGTTATTACATCCAGCCCACCCTGCTGAAGGGCAATAACAAGATGCGGGTATTCCAGGAAGAGATCTTCGGCCCGGTGGTCAGCATCACGACCTTCAAGGACGAAGCCGAAGCCATCGCCATCGCCAACGACACCGAGTTCGGCCTGGGCGCCGGCGTGTGGACCCATGACATCAACCGCGCCTACCGCGTTGGCCGCGCGATCAAGGCCGGCCGGGTGTGGACCAACTGCTATCACCTCTACCCGGCCCACGCGGCCTTCGGCGGTTACAAGAAGTCCGGCATCGGCCGAGAAACCCACAAACGCGCGCTGGACCATTACCAGCAGACCAAGAACCTGCTGGTGAGCTTCGACGGCAAGCCGCTGGGTTTCTTCTAACCCTTCCATCAATGAAAAAGGCGGGGCCGATCAGCCCCGCCTTTTTCATTCGCGCCATCCGTTCAAGCCGGCGGCGTCCACTGATCGCCCACTGCCGCCCCGCCCATCGCCGGGTCGCTGTAGCCGTCGCGTCCGGTTTCCACCCGTCCGGCAAAACGGCGGCTGAAGCCAGGGAAGATCGGCGCGCTGACGCTAACGTCATACCAGCCGTAGCTATCCTTCAAGGTCCAGTTCAGCACCGCTTCGCCTTGCGGCCCCACGACAACGCGCTGCGCGTCGGTCTTGGCATAAGCGTTGGCGCGCACCCGGAACTCGCAGTTCTCGCGGCCGCTATTGTGCAGCTTCAAGTAAACGTCGCCCGCGGCCGGATCGTAGCAGACCTGGATTTCCGGCTGCGCCTTGCTTACACGGCCCAGTTGGCCGGCGTCGCCGGTGAAATGGCGATGGAAGCCGTTGGGCCCCAGCACCCACAGGTCATAAAGATTAGCGTCGTAATTCACCCTCCATAACCCGGACAGCTGCTTGCCGGCCTCCACCGCGTAGCGGCGCGGCGGTGCGTCCAGATGACGGCGGTCGTAGACATGGAACACCGCCGTTGCCTGGCCGCTATTGGCGAAGATCAATTCCACCGTGCCGGCGTTGCCGTCCACGCGCGCGCTGGCGTGCAATTCGTAGGGCAAGGCGCGCGAGCGGCGCAGGCCGCTGGCCTGGACCGGCAGCTCCGGCAGCGCCGGCGCGCTGGGCTTGGTGCGGCCGGGCAAGGCTCGCGCCCGCGCCGCCAGCGCGGCGGTAGCCGGGAGTTTGGGCAGTTCCGCGTTGGGGTTGACGAAGTCGAAACAGGACAGCAGATCGCCGCATACCGCGCGTCGCCAGGCGCTGATATTGGGTTCCTTGACGCCGAAGCGCTGCTCGATGAAGCGGATCACCGAGGTATGGTCGAACACCTGGGAATTAACCCAGCCGCCGCGGCTCCACGGCGAGATCACATACATCGGCACCCGCGGCCCCGGCCCGTAGGGCACATGGATCAGGTCCGCGCGCTCGTTGCTGGTTTCGCTGCTGCGCAGATGGTGGTATTCGCCTTCGGTGGCCACGGTGGAGCCGCCGGCCAGCACCGCCTTGGCCGGATCCGGATCCCAGCTTAGATAGCTGGGCGCGGCAGGCGGCGGCACGTGGTCGAAGAAGCCGTCGTTCTCGTCGAAGTTGACCAAGAACACCGTCTTGCTCCACACCTCCGGATTGGCGGTCAGCGCGTCCAGCACGCGGGCGGTGTAATCGGCGCCCTGCGCGGGGCTGGACGGCCCCGGATGTTCCGAGCCGTCGGCGGTGGCGACGATGTAGCACACTTGCGGCAGGCGGTTGGCCAGCACGTCCTGGCGCAGATCCTCCAGCGTCCAGGTGGACAAGCCCTTGCTCTTGAGCGCGGGCTTGGCGCCGGCCTCGCCGAAGTAAGCGGCGCGGAAGCTGCGGAAGCCGGCCACCGGGTTGTCGGTGAAGTTATCGGCCATGTCCTGATAGATCTTCCAGCTCACCCCGGCCGCTTCCAGCCGCTCGGCGTAGGTGGTGAAGGTATAGCCGCCCTTGGGGTTGTAATCGACAGAATCGTAGGCGTTCGCGATCACCGGACCCTTGCCCTGTTGCAGCGGGTCGTTGCCGCCGCACCACAGGAACACGCGATTGGGATTGGTGCCGCCCTGGAAGGCGCAGTGATAGGCGTCGCACAGGGTGAAGGCGTTGGCCAGCGCGTACTGGAACGGCAGGTCCGCCTCCTTGAAATACCCCATGGAGTGGTTCTGCTTATAGGTGGGCCAAGCGTTCATCGCCCCCTTGCCCCAAGCGTATTGCGCGTCCGACCACACATGCGGCGTGCCCTCCACCCGCATATAGGCGAAAGTCTGCGCGGTGTTGAGATGGAACGGCGCCACCACGCGCGGCGGGGTGGCGCTGTTTCCCTGGTTGGTCTGATACCAGACGGTCTTGCGCTTGAGCAAGGCGCTGTCGGCCAGCGGCAGCGGGAAGCGGTCGCCAAAGCCCCGCACCCCGGCCAGGCTGCCGAAGTAGTGGTCGAAGGCGCGATTCTCCTGAGTCAGGATCACGATGTGCTCGACATCCTGAAGCGTGCCGGTGCGGTTGTTGGCGGGAATGGCCAGCGCACGCTGGATGGAGGCCGGCAACAAGGACAGCGTCAGGGAGCTGGCGGCCAACGCGCTGCCGCGCTTGATGAACTGGCGGCGGGAAGTGGAAACGGGGGTGTCGGTCATGGCGGGCTCGTACGGGTTCAGGGCGCGCAGCGGAGCTTGGCCGGCGGTTTGGTTTGATTGGAATTGCCGTTGCCCGGTTGGCCGGCGTTGTCCTGATTGTCGCCCAGGCAGCCGGCAAGCGCGGCCGCCAGCAGACAGGCGGCCAGCCGGCGCGCCCAACGGGCGGACCTTGGCGAGAGAGTCGTAAGCGTCATCGGAGTGCAGTCGTCTTGTGGCGGCGCGCCGCGCCGCGATGAAAAACCAAGGGCCCGGAAAGCGGAAACCGGGCCCTTGCCCAGCCCGGCTGCGATGCCGGGCGGGAAAACGATAGCGAGAACGCGTTACCTGATGATGGCGGTTTTGTGAAACCGAGAAATCATGATGTCGTCAAGGCTGCGGCGGTGCCGGCGGCGCCTCCTCGTTCCGCGCGGAGAAGCGATACCAATCCAACCGCCGGGTCAGCGTCATGATAGCGGTCAGTGCGGCGAAGAGCAGCAGGCTGCCCAGCAGCAAGGCGTTGTCTTCGGACTGCAACAGGCCGTACAGCACCGCGTACAACAGGCTGAGCAGTCCGGCGAAACCCAGGCCGCGCTTCCAGCCGCCCAGAATGTGGCTGACGTAGAAGCCGATCTGGCCTACGCAGGCCGTCGCCGCCAGCAGATAAGCCGGCCCAAAGCCCAGGTGCTCGGACAGCGCCAACAGAATCAGGAAGAACATGACCAGCGCCATGCCCACCAGCACATACTGGATGGGATGCACGCGCAAGCTGCGCAGCGTTTCCAGCAGGAAGAAGGACAAGAAGGTCAGGCCGATGAACAGCACCGCGTATTTGACCGAGCGCTCGTTCTGCTGATATTGATCCACCGGCTGCACCAAGCCAGTACTGAAGGACGGCAAGGCGCTCAAACCGGATTTCCCGTCGCTGAAGGCGGCCTGCTGAAAACGGTCGTTCAGATTATTGGCGAACCAGCTGCTCTCCCATTGCGCCTTGAAGCCCTTGGCGTCCACATTGCGCTGCACCGGCAGGAAATTGCCAATAAAGCTGGGATGCGGCCAGTTGGAGGCCAGGCTCAGCGTGCTGCTCTCGCCCACCGGCACATAACTGATGCTGCGCGTGCCTTGGAGATTGAGTTGAAAAGCGAACGGCAACGTCTGCGCCTTGGCGAAATCCAGCAACTGCGGCAGCGGCGCGTGTATGCCCTCGCTCATCCGCGGCAGCCCGGCGCCGGCCGCGAATGGATGCGCTTTGCCGCCAGCGCTCAATTGCGGCACTTTGCCAATGCCGCGCGGATCGCTGATGCCCACCGCCAGATACGGCGTTTTCAGCTGAATCGACGGCTTGAGCAGCTCGGGCTGCGACGGAATCTCAAAATGCCCGCTGAAGCCGGCCTCGCTGCCGAAAATCAGCGCCTGATAAATGCCCAGCGAGCGCGGGCTGACCTTCAGTTTGCCGTCTATCGCCAACTGGCGCGGCAGCACGTAACGCTCCAGCTCGCGCTTGACGCTTTGGGTCTTGCCGTTTTGCTTTTCCTCCACGGTTTCCACATAAGGGATCACCAGCACCGGACCGATCACGGTTTGCTCGCCGCTGGTGCTGGCCACCACTTTCTCCACCGCTTCTTCCTGGTAATGCTTGCGCTCGGAGATCAGGTTGCTGATCGCGCTCACCGGCACCAGCAGCGCCAAAGACAGCGCCAGCAGGATCAGGATTTTGGTCAATAAGGGGTTTTTCTTCATCGCTTGCCTCCTGGTTTCATCACGGGAGACAGCGTAAGCCTGGAGAGTGAAGCGGAAATGGGCTGGTGTGAAAAGCGTGTGAAGTCCGCGCGCCTCAGCCTAACGGCAGCCACAGCCGCGCCTCTGCGCCGCCGTCGGCGTGATTAAGCAGTTCGGCGCGGCCGCCATGCAACTGCGCCACCTCCCGCACCAGGCTCAAGCCCAGGCCGGTACTTTTGCCGCTGTCCGGACGCGGCAAGGAGTAGAAGCGCTCGAACACCCGTTCCAGCGCGTAATCCGGCACGCCCGGCCCGTGATCGCGCACGCGGAGCAGATACCCCCCCTCTTCCAGCCCACCGTGCAGTTCGATCACGCCGCCCGGCGGGCTGAACTCCAGCGCGTTGTCCAGCAGATTGGACAGCGCCTGAGTCAGCAGCAGGCGGTCTCCGTTCAGGCTGGCCGGGGTCAGCCTACGCTCTATGCGCGCGTCGCGCCGGGCGGCGGCCAGCGCCTTGCCGTCGGCGGTTTCCTCGATCAAGGCCGGCCAATCCAGCGGCTGAGCGTCCGGCCTCAGCCGGGACTCCACCCGCGCCTGCCACAACAGCCTTTCGATCAACTGCTGCATGCGCAGGCTTTGCGCCAGGATGTTGTCGACGAAGCGGCGACGCGTTTCCGGCGGGGGATCTTCCCGCAACAGCTCGCCGGCGCCGCGTATCGCGGCCAACGGGCTTTTCAACTCGTGGCTCAGGGTGTGCACATAGCCTTCCACATAGGCCTTGCCTTCCAGTTTGCGCCGCATCGCCTCCACTGCCTGGCCGAGGCTGTCCAGCTCCGGGCTGCCCAGCCTGGGCACATTGGCCGGCTGGCCGGCCGCCACCGCTTCGGCGTAGCTCACCAGCCGGCGGATGGAACGGTTGATCCACCACACCATCACCGCGCCTATCAGCAAGGCCGCGCCCAGCAGCGCGCCGCCGGCCAGCATGATCTTGCGCTCGCTGCGACGGATCACCGGCTCCATCGTCACATTGGGCTTGGACACGGTCAGCGAGCCGACGATGCGCCCGTCCAGCCGCACCGGGGCGGCCACGTGCATCACGCTGCTGTTTTCGTCCTTGGGGTCGCTGCGGGTGCTGCGCGCGCCGTATTCGCCGCGCAGCGTGCGGTAGACATCGTTCCAGCGCGAGTAGTCGCGCCCCAGATCGCGGCCGCTGGAGTCGAAGATCACCATGCCGCGCGCGTCGGTGACGTAGACGCGGAACTCCATGGCGTTTTTGACGATGCCTGAGATATTGGCGGCAATGGGCGGCCGCGCTTTGTCGCGAAAGGCGCGGGCCAGCCGTCCGTTGGCGATGTCGCCGTCCGCCATGTCCGCGGCGGCGATGCCGGCCAGCACATTGGCGCTGTCCACCAGCGTGCCCTCGGTGGCTCGGCGCACGCCTGGCTTCACTTCCTGGGTGAAGATGGCCAGCACGAACCAGCCGGCCACCGCCACGATCAGGAAATAACCGAGGAACAGCCGCAGGCCGAAGCGCATGCTCACTCGCCCAGGCTATAACCCAGGCCGCGGTGGGTCTGGATGGGCTGGGCGTCGGGGTCGATATCGCGCAGCTTGGCGCGCAGCGTTTTAACGTGGGTATCCACGGTGCGGTCGAAGCTGTCCTCGGCGTCGCGCCACACCCGCTCCATCAATTGCTGGCGCGAAAACACCCGGCCCGGCTCCGCCAGCAGGGTTTTCAGCAGCAGATATTCGTAGCGGGTCAGGTTCAGCTTGCGGCCGGCAAAATGGATGCAGGCGCGCGCCTCGTCCAGTTCGAAGCCGGCGGGCGCCGACGCGACGGCCGGGGATTGCCCCTTGGCGTAGCGCCGCAAGATGGTGCGCGCGCGGGCGCTGACTTCACGCGGCGAAAACGGCTTGGCCACGTAGTCGTCGGCGCCGATCTCCAGGCCGATGATGCGGTCCATTTCCTCGCTGCGCGCGGTCAGAAACATCAGCGGTAGATCGGCGCGCTCACGCAGCCGGCGGCACAACTCGAAACCGTTGATGTCCGGCAGACCCACGTCCAGGATGCACAAGGCCGGGGCGGCGTGATCCAGCCGCTCCAGCAGGGGCAGACCGCGCTCGAACCACTCAACCGCGAAGCCGTCGGTTTCCAGCGTGTAGATCAAAGTGTCCGCGATGCCGGCCTCGTCCTCGGCCAGCCAGATCAAGGGCTTCATGGCCGCGCCGCCACCGGCGCCAGCTTTTGCGGCAGCATCCGCAACGCCTCCGCGTTGGACGGAGAAAACACCTTGTCGGCGGCCTCGTCCCACGGCAGCCATTGCTGGGCCAGATGCTCGCGCGGCGCCAGCGTCACCGCCACCGGCCGCTCCAGGCACAGCCCGAACACATGCTCGTCGTTGTGGGTGACGCCTTCCGGATAACGGTGGCGCCAATGCGGATAGATTTCGTAGCGGTTGACCAGGCCCCAGTCGCTGAGCCGGGGATCGTCCCGCGTCAGGACCAGGCCGGTTTCCTCCGCCAGTTCGCGCAGCGCGGTGTCGCGCAAGGCTTCCTCGCCCTCTCGGCTGCCGGTCACGGATTGCCAGTAGCCGGGCTTGTCGGCGCGCTCGATCAGCAGCGCCTGGCCGTCTACGGTGTGGATCACCACCAGCACCGATACCGGTTGCTTGTCGCCCATCAGCGCTTGCCCCCGTTGGCCGGGCTCTGGCTGGCCAGCAGGCCGGCCAGCTCAACCGCGGATTTGACGCCCATTTTGTCGAACACGCGAGCGCGGTGGACTTCCACCGTTTTCATGCTGATGGTCAATTCTTCCGCAATCTGTTTGTTCAGCTTGCCGGTGAGGATCAGCTGCATCACCTCGCGCTCGCGGTCCGTCAACAAGGACAAGGCCGCGGACACCTTGCTGCGGCGGCCGTGGAGCAAACGATTCTGCTCATCGCGCAGCACCGCGGCCTCTGCGCGCTCCAGCAAGCGCTCGTCGTCAAATGGCTTCTCCATGAAATCCAGCGCGCCCAACTTGAGCGCCGCCACCGCGTGCGGCACGTCGCCGTGGGCGGTGAGCATGATCACCGGCGGACAGTAAGGCCAGCCCGCCAGCTTTTCCAGCAACATGATGCCGCTCATGCCGGACAGCCTCAGGTCCAAGATGATGCCGTTGAAGTCGCCGCCGTCCGGGCAAGCCAGAAACTCCTCCGCGCTGTCGAAGCCGCTGGCCAGATAACCCTGGCCGTCCAGCAGCCATACCAGCGACTCCCGCACCGCGGCGTCGTCGTCTATGATTGCCAAGCGTTTGCCTGCCATGGCGGCGTCTCCCCTGCCTTATTCTTGCGGCTTATCGTTGAGAATGCGGATTTCCCGCTGCGGGAACGGCATTTGAATGCCATGTTGCTGGAACAAGCGCCAAATTGCCATATTCAAATCGGATTTCAAACCCATGAAGCCGTTTTCCGGGTCCGCCACCCAAAAGCCCAGCTCAAGATTGATGCTGCTGTCGGCAAATAAAGTGACAAAGCCTCGCGGCGCCGGGTCCTGCTGTACCCGCGGGTGATTGGCCGCCTGCTTGAGCAGCTCCAGCGCCTTGTCCAGATCGGTGCCGTAAGCCACCGACACCGGCAGGCTGGTCCACATGCTCTTGTCGGAGTACGACTGATTCACCACGGTGTTGGACATCAGCGAGTCGTTGGGAATCAAGGCCTCCGTGCCGTCCGCCCCCTTGAGCACCACATAGCGCGAGGTCATCTTGGTGACGTAGCCCACGCGGTTTTCCACCATCAAGCGGTCGCCGATGCGGATGGAGTGGTCCAGCAGGATGATGAAGCCGGATACAAAATTACTGGCGATCTTCTGCAAGCCGAAGCCCAAACCAATACCTACCGCGCCGCCAAACACCGACAGCACGGTCAGATCAATGCCCACTACCGGCAGCGCGATCAGCACCGCGGCGATCAGCAGCCCGGTGCGGGTGAGCTTGGCGAACACGATGCGCAGGCTGGGGTCCAGATGCTTCAAATTCATCAAGCGCGATTCGATCAGGCGGCTGGCCCACAAGGCCACCACCACGATGATGGACACCCACAGCAGGCCGTTGAGTATGGTCAGCATGTTCAAGCGGCTCTTGCCCACCGAGAACGACATCGACTCCAGCCACTCGATCACCACCATGTCGAAGCCTATGGCCCAGCTGACGAAGCCCAGCCACAGGGCCGTGGCCAGGAAATGCTCGGTATGGCGTTCGAAACGGCCCTTGGGCAGCGCCTGGCGCACCACCGCGCAGCACAGCCGGATCAGGGTCAGCCAGAACAGCATCGCGCTCAGCAGGTGCAACACCATCGCGCGCTCGTGCAGCAGGTGCACCCAGGCCGAACGCGATAGCATCACCAGCGCCTGCGCCGCCACCGGCAGCACCAGGCGGAAACCCACATAGGGCAAAAAGCGCTCGTAGCGCTCGGGGTTGTGATCGAAAAATTGCTTGAAGGCGAAACGGGCCAGATAGAAGGCGATGAACACGCACAACACGCCTATCGCCGACTCCATCATGCCGGACGGGGTTTGCAGAATGTCCAGCAAGGCATCGAAATCGATTTCTTCACGCTTGAACAGCAATGTGGTCTCCTAAAGCTTTGGAACGAGTCCCGATAAAAATCACAGCGGCAGATCGGCGGCGCGCGCCGTCTCCGTCAACTTGCCTTCCGTCAGGCGCAGCACCCGCTGGGTGCGCGCCGCCAGGTCCAGATCATGGGTGACGATGATCAGGCTGGTGCCCAGCGTGCGGTTCAGTTCCAGCATCAGATCGAACACCTGCTTGGCGGTGTGCACGTCCAGATTGCCGGTGGGCTCGTCCGCCAGCAGGCAGGCCGGACGGGTCACCAGCGCGCGCGCGATCGCCGCCCGCTGGCGCTCGCCGCCGGACAATTCGCCCGGCTTGTGCTGCAGGCGCTGGCCCAGGCCCACGCGGCCCAGCATCTCGCTCGCCTCCCGCTCCGCCTGCTTGCGCGGCATGCGGCGGATCAGCAGCGGCATCATCGCGTTTTCCAGCGCGCTGAATTCAGGCAACAGATGATGGAACTGATAAACGAAGCCCAGCGAAGCGTTGCGCAGCCGGCCGCGCTCGGACTCGGACATGGTCGCCAGATCGCGGCCCAGCACCTCCACCCGGCCGGCGCTGGGCGTGTCCAGGCCGCCCAGCAAATGCAGCAGCGTGCTCTTGCCGGAGCCGGACGCGCCGACGATGGCCAGGCTGGCGCCCTTCTCCACCGTCAGGCTGACTTCGGACAACACCGTCAGCTGCAGCTTGCCTTCGTTATAGGACTTGCCCAGTCCTTGGCACGACAACACATTACTCATAACGCAAGGCCTCCGCCGGTTGCGTGCGCGCCGCGCGCCAGCTGGGGTACAGCGTGGCGAACAAGGCCAACGCCAGGGAAATCAGGGTGATGGTGGAGACATCGCTCCACTGCACGTCGGACGGCAGGTAGTCGATCATATACACCTCGCTGGACAGAATCTTGCTGCCGATCACGCGTTCGATCAGCGGCACGATCACATCCAGGTTCAAGGCGATCAGCACGCCCGAGGCCACCCCGGACAAAGTGCCCAGCACCCCGGCCACCGAACCCTGGATCATGAAGATTTTCATGATGCTGGCCGGCGACGCGCCCAGCGTGCGCAGAATGGCGATGTCCGCCTGCTTGTCCGTCACCACCATCACCAGCGTGGACACCAGATTGAAGGCCGCCACCGCCACGATCAGCGTCAGGATGATGGTCATCATCCTTTTCTCGATCTGCACCGCGCGGAAATAATTGGAATTGGTGTCAGTCCAGTCCGTCACCAGGTTTTGCGGCAGCTTGGCGCGCAGCGCCTGCTTCACCGTCGGCGCCAGCATCGGGTCGTCCAGCTTGAAGCGCACGCCGCTGACGCTGTCCCCCATCCGCGACAACACCTGGGCGTCGCGCAGGTTCACCATCGCCAGCGAGGCGTCGAACTCGAACATGTCCACCTTGAAAATGCCCACCACGGTGAACTGCTTGGAGCGCGGCAGCATGCCCGCCGGCGTGATCGTGCCCTGCGGCACGAACAACATCACCTTGTCGCCCAGGCCCACATTCAGCTGGCGCGCCAGTTCCGCGCCCAGCGCCATGCCGAACTCGCCGGGGCGCAGGCTCTCCAGCTTGCCGGCCACCATGTGGCGGCCCACGTCCACCACCTTGTCCTCCAGCGCCGGCTCGATGCCGCGCACCAGGCCGCCGCGGACATTGCCGTAAGCGGAGAACAGGCCCTGGCCGTTGACGAAGGGCGCGGCGGCCAGCACATGCGGCTGCGCGCCGCCCAGCTGGGCCACCTGCCGCCAATGATCCAGCCGACCGTCGTAAGTGCTGACCTCCAGGTGCGAGGCCACGCTCAGGATGCGGCCGCGGATTTCCTTCTGAAAGCCGTTCATCACCGACAACACGATGATCAGCGCGGCCACGCCCAGCGCGATGCCGACGATGGAAATCAGGGAAATGAATGAGATGAAACCGTTGCGGCGTTTGGCCCGCAAATAACGCAGGCCGATAAAGGCTTCAAAAGGCCAATGCATCAAAAAAGCCCCTTTCCGGAGCGAATCGCGGGCTCGCCGCGCGCGGCGGCCAGCCCGAGGGGGTGGATGAAAACGGCGCTCAGCGCCCTTGATAGGGGTTATGCAGGCTTTGCATCACCTGCACCAGGAAATCCTTGACCTGGCCTTCGTCACAGCCCATCAGCACAGCGTCTTCCAACGCGTCCTGCGCCAGCTGTGCCAGTTCTTCGAGGTTCTCCTGCATCACTTTCAGTTTTTCCACGCAAGCCACCACATTGCCTTGCGGATCTTTCCACACCGGAATAGTCACGTTCAATGCCATCATCTCGCTCCAAAGCACATTGCCCGCAACGCGGGCAATGTTGTTCCTGCATCTTTATCAGCTTAAGCCGCCAATCAACGCTTGGCTTTTTTCTTGGCGCCGCCGGCGGCCTTGCCGCCCTTCTTCGCCGCCGCCTTGCCGCCGCTCTTGCCCGACTTCTTGGCTTCGGCCTTGCCGCCCTTTTTGGCGGCGGCCTCCGGCTTGCACTTCTTGCCCTTGCGGCACTTGACCGCCGGGGCGCTTTCCGCCGAGGCCTTGCGCGTCGACACCGCCACGTTCAGATCGTCGGACGTGTCCGCCGACTGCGCCGCCGTGCTGCGATTCACCCGACGCGCGCCGTTGAAGCGGCCGTTCCAGTAACTCTGGTTGATATTGGCCACTTCAATATTCTTGCCGGTGCGCGGCGCGTGAATGAATTTGCCGTTGCCCATGTACATGCCCACATGGGAATAACTGAAGCCGCGGGTGTTGAAAAAGACCAGATCGCCGGGCACGAGTTCGCTGCGATTGATGGATTTCCCCACGCGGGCCATTTCAGCCGAAGTGCGCGGCAGGTTCACTTTCAGGGATTTTTGAAACACATAACGGATAAAACCGCTGCAATCCAGGCCGTTTTCCGGCGAATTGCCGCCAAAACGATAGGCCACGCCCAAAAGGCTCATGGCTTGCAACAGCAGATCCCCCACCGCGTCTTCCGCGGGGGAGGAGAATTTGGATATGGGATCGTCTTGGCCGGACTGCGCGCTAGCTTCCGCCGCGGGGCGCCCCTCCGGAGGGGCCTTTTCCGGAGCCGCTTCAGCGAATACCATAAAGCCCGCCAGCACCAGAGTCATTAAGCGGAGTTGCAATTTCATAGGCCGAACTCTATCGGACGGGGGCGGCAGTGTAAAGCCGCAGGCAGGCCGTTTCCAGCGCTTTGGGCCGGCCCGCTTGAACCTTGGGCGAAACAGCCCGCACTAATGGCGTACAATCCATCGCATTGGCATGGCCGACGACCAAACCGCGCGGCGGGACGGCGCCGGCGCGCCCGGACGGCAAGCCTTTGTTTTTGAGCGAAAACCAATGCCCACAAGGCAAAACCGATGCTGAGAGAAACCCTGATCGCCATGCGCGACCTGCCGCGACTGAAGGAAATCAGCGGCATCCTGATCCGTCACGGCCTGGGCGAATTCGCCCAAAGGCTAAAATTACCGCGCGCGGTGGAAAAAGCCGGCCAATGGCTGAACCTCAACCTGCCGGAGCCGGAAAACCGCCCGCCCACCCCGGTGCGCGTGCGTCTCGCCTTTGAAGAACTGGGCCCCACCTTCATCAAACTGGGCCAGATCCTCTCCACCCGCGTGGACGTATTCCCGCCGGACTGGATCGCCGAATTTGAAAAGCTGCAAAACAAGGTGCCGCCGGTTCGCCCGGAAGCGGTGCGCCGCCTGGTCAAGGCCGCGCTGGGCGACGAGCCGGAAGCCGTGTTCGCCCACTTCGACTTCAACCCCATAGGCTCCGCCTCCATCGCCCAGGTGCACCGCGCCACCCTGCACGACGGCACCGACGTGGCGGTGAAACTGCGCCGCCCCGGCATTGTGGACAAGGTGGAAGCCGACCTGCGCATCCTCAACCACCTGGCCGGCCTGCTGGAACTGGAATTTCCCGACGTGCGCCGCTTTCAGCCGGTGGAAATCGTCGGCCAGTTCGCCCGCTCGCTGAAGCGGGAAATGGACCTGGCGGTGGAAGCGCGCAACTCCGAGCGTTTCGCCCGCGACTTCGCCGACGATCCGGAAGTGCAAGTACCCAAGGTCTATTGGGATTACACCAACGCCGCCGTCAATGTGCAGGACTACATCGCCGGCGTGCCGGCCGCCCGGCTGGAACAACTGGCCGACAGCGGCCTGGACCCGGTGCTGCTGGCCCAGCGCGGCGCGGACGCGGTGTTGAAGATGATCCTGATCCACGGCTTCTTCCACGCGGACCCTCACCCCGGCAACGTCTTTTTCCTGCCCGAGCACCGCATCGCCTTCATCGACTTCGGCATGGTGGGCCGTATCAGCCACGGCCGCCGCGACGAAATCGTCGACCTGCTCGCCGCTGTGGCCAACCGCGACGAAGCCGGCATCATCGACGTGCTGATCGAATGGACCGGCAACACCCCGGTCAACGAACGCCAATTCGCCCACGACGTGGGCGAATTCCTGTTCCAGTACGAACATGTCCCCCTCAAGGGCATCAACATCAGCCAGCTGATCGCCGACATCATGGCGCTGATCCGCGACCACTCCATCCTGCTGCCGCCGGACATGGCCATGCTGTTCAAGGCGCTGATCACCCTGGAAGGCCTGGGCCGACAACTGGACCCGGACTTCCAGCTCATCGCCCACATCACCCCCTTTGTGCGCGAGCTTTCCATCGCCCGCTACCACCCGGCGGCCCTGCTCAAACGCGGCCGCCACTCGCTGGGCGAAGCGCTGGCCATGCTCTCCAGCCTGCCGCGAGACCTGATGCGCATGGGCAAGGACATGCGCCACGGCAAATTCCGCGTCAACCTGGACCTGCAGCGGCTGGACAGCTTCGGCCGTCAGCTGGACCGCAGCACCAACCGGCTGACCATGGGCATCGTCACCGGCTGTCTGATCATCGGCTCCTCCATCGTAATGACCGTCAACGCCGGCCCCAAGCTGTTCGGCCTGCCCTTCTTCGGCTTCGTCGGCTTCATGCTGGCCATGTTCAACAGCGTGTGGCTGGTGTGGGCCATCTGGCGCTCCGGCAAGGATTTGTGACATGAAATCAAACAAGAAAAACCTCTTTGCGGCCGCCTTGCTCGGCCTGGCCGCCGCGGCCAACGCCGCCGACGTCATCACCCTCAACTGGCGCGATGGCGACGAAGTGGCCGCCGCCCTGCGTCCGCAACTGCGCGACGGCGAAAAACTGGGCGCGCTGGGCAACCAACTGATCCTGGACGCCCCGCCCGGACGCAGCGCGGAGCTGCGCCGGCTGATCCGCCAGTTGGACGTCAAATCCTCGTCCCTGCTGGTGGAAGTGGCCCAGGACGGCGTCAGCCGAGAAAGCAAATCCGCGGTGCAACTGGGCGGCCAGGTTCAGGGCGGCGGCTACAGCATCAGCACCGGCAAGCCGATGACGGTGCGCCCCGGCAGCCAGGTAGTGATCGCCGGCGGCGCCGGCCAATCCAACACCCGGCTGCAAGCCAGCCAGGCCTTGCGCATGCTGGACGGCAAAACCGGTTTCATCGAGATAGGCAGCAGCCGGCCGCTGCCCTGGCTGATGTTCGGTGCCGACGGCCGGCCGGTAGTGGGCGTGCGCTACCAGGACGCCGTCACCGGCTTCTACGCCCGCCCTCGGCTGCACGGCCAGCGCGTGACGCTGGAGCTGGCCGCCAGCCAGCAAGCCTTCAACGGCCAGAACCTGGACAGCGCCAAATTGGCCACCACAGTGGAAGGCGCAGTGGGCGAATGGCTGACCGTGGGAGGCATCGGCCGCGACCAAAGCGGCCAGGAAACCGTGCTCATCGGCGTCAGCCGCAGCAATGTGCAACTGGAGCGCAGCATCAAAGTGAGGGTGACGCCGCAGTAAGAACGTGCTTACGATCCAGCGAGCGTTGCGGCTGAGAAAGCGGAATGGTCAAGTGGCACATGAGCATTTCGAAGAGGTTTTCAACGCCGTATCGCCGACGCGCAGCAGACTATGAACAGGCTCTAAAAACCATATTGCCGACGCGCGGCGGTTCGTAAACCGCTTTTTAAAACCCGTAGAAGATCTCTCTAGCCCAGCCGGGCCTAACCGGCCGGCGGCAGCCAACGCGCCCAGTCCGGCAACTCGTCGCGGTCATGGTCGCGGTGCGGGCCGCGGCCTTCCCTATTGCCGCCGCGCGTCACCGTGCGCGGAGAATCGTAAGCCGACGCCGGCCGCTCCAGTCTCGCCTCCAGCTGGCCGTCCCGCCAGGTCCACACCATCGCGTTCAAACGGTTGCGCTGCTGGCGCGCGCGCCATACCCCGTCGTCCGAGTTAACCGTCATGGCCTCGCTCTGATTGCAACTGGCCACCAGGGTCCAACTCTTGACCTGATAATCCCGCACGCACAGCAAACGATAGGCCGGTGCGCACTCAGCGTCGTCCGCGCGCAGCAGCACCAGCAGGCTTCCGCCCTGCTCGCTAGCGTCCATCACCCGCACCTTGCTCCAGCGCTCATCCAAGGGCACTACCAGCTGCCGGTCGTAGAACTTCAACTCATAACGCCCGGACAAGGCCGACGAGCGCAGCACCAAGTGATTGCCGGCCAGCGGCACATCCTGATGCACAAAAGACAAAGCCTCCTGCACATCCAGCCTACGGCTGAGCGTGCCGTCCGCGGAGCGTTGCATAGAACAGGCGGACAAGGCCAAAGGCAACAAGACCGACCAGATAAAACCGCGACAACCCGCCATGCCGGCCTTTCTCTGAGCATATTTGCTGAGCGATCGATACTACCATCAAATATTGCATTGCAAGAAAACGCAATGCGAAAGAAACCCAAGCCTTGCCTGCCGCGCTCCGGCCGGCAATAATGCGGCCGTGCTTGAGATTACAGGCACCGGGATTGCAAACCCGCCTCAGGAAAAGACACGCCATCGCTATGCCTTAAACGGCGGGCCATGGCGGGGAGGCCTATGGCCTGCCGGTTGTCTTTTCCCGGTTTTGCAATCCCTGTCATGCGCCTGCCTTCCCGATTGCAAACGGGGGTGCAGGGTTTACTCAGAAAGGAACCTGCACATGACATATACGCAAAAGCCTCTTCGCCGCCGTTATCACCCTGACCCTCAGCCCCAGCCTTACCACGCTTTGCCCTTCGTCGCCCCGCTGCCCGGTCAAGCCAGCGCCCGCTACTGGCAAGTGCCGCCGCTGGCCGATCGTCGCCAGGCTTATCTACTGGGACGGGAATACGCGGGCCACTACCTTGCCTTCCTGCAAGACAACCCCGGCTGCGCGGACCGTTTTCTGCTGGCGCGCATCGCCCAAGATGTGAACTTCAGCGACCCAAGCGCGGCCAGCGCATGTTGGGCCGGCTTCTTTCACCTGGTTGAACAAGTGCTGACGCAAAGCATCGCACCGCTGGACGTGTTCGAATACATTGACCGGCTCAACACCTACGAACTGTCGCTACAGCAGATCTTGCGTCAAACACCGTCTTAAACTTAAGATATGCACAAAGGCGGCCACGGTCGCCTTGCCCATTTCATCCCGCCACCGGCCGGCTAGTTTCAAGACTCGTCACGGCCCAGCTAGTCCGCACGGCAACAGTCTCTCCCTCTGCGGGAGCGATCGCCTCGCGATGGTAATTCCGCAACAAGCCGCGGCTAAAACAAAGCGATCTCAGGCTAAATTTTCGCTGCAAGCGACAAATCGGCCAGCCGTCGGCTTAACATGGACAAATAATCCATTTTGCATAAATCGACGCCATGCACTGCTGCGTCGGTGAAAACCTAAAGTAGCTCTTTTTATTTGAGGATGATGAATATGCGCACTATATGCGTGGGCTTGTCCGCTCTGCTGGCGGCTCAACTCGCAATGGCGGACCCCATACCGGAAGAAAACGGCTTCTCCGGCAGCATCGGCCTGGGCGTGGGCGGCAACCGCGTCAAATCCAACCTCTTCAAAGGGGACAAAAACCAAAGAACCAATAGCCTGAACAGCGCGCCGGAATCCCATAACGACTCCTTCGCGCTGCCGGTGCTGGACCTCAGCTACACCTTCGCCGCCAGCCGCACCCAGATCGTGTTCGACAGCCAAATCCACGACCCGCTGGGCATGGACGACACCCTGGAGCTGGGCGTGCGCCAGCAAGTGGGCAACAACGGTATCGTCTCCGCCGGCCTGCTCTATGGCGGCCTCAGCAAAAACACCTGGACCGACCCCTACGCCGTGGGCGTGGACCGCGACGGCACCAAGCGCAAATCCACCGGCCTGTTGCTGGGCTGGGAAAACATCATGGGCACCGGCTTCAAGGCCCAGCTGACCCAGCGCAACATCAAGATAGACGACGAGCGCAGCGGCCAGAGCGTGGCCGGCCTCAGCGCGGCGGACCGCGCCACGCTGAACCGCAACGGCGACGCCACCTTGCTGAAAGCGGGCTATGAATGGGCCTTCGCCCCCAATCAAACGCTGACCCCGGGTCTAAGCTGGGGCAAGGACAAGCTGGACGGCGGCGCGATGAGCAACAAGAGCTACGGCCTGAGCCTGGACTACGCCTACAGCAGCGACCTCAACACCCTCAGCGCCGGCCTGCAATTCCGCAAACAGCGCTTCGACCAAAGCAACCCGCTGTTCGGCAATAAAAAAGCCGACAGCAACGCCTACGCCGTCGACCTCAACTACCTGCGCCATCAGCTGTTCGGCGAGAAAGCGCTGTCCGCCTTCGTCAGCGCTGCCTACGGCAAATCCAACGCCGACATCAGCTTCTACGACGCTGAAATCCGTTCGCTGGGCGTAGGGCTGATTTACTCGTTCTAAGAACGTGTTTACGATCTCGCGAGCTAAGGCGAGACCAGGCGAAAACCGCTGAGAAAGCGGAATGCACAGGTGGTACATGAGCATTTCGAAGTGGTACTCACCGTGCCACGTCTCACGACGCGCAGCAGATCGTAAACAGGTTCCAAAACCATCGCGCGCCCCTGGCTGTTCAAGGGGCGCGACATGGCGGCTCCAGCCTTACTCCGTCATCAACCGATAGAACGGCTCCTCGCGCAAGGCCTGGCTTTGCGCATCGCCACCCTCCCGGCCGCTGCGCAATTCATTGCGGTAGCTGGCATAACGCCAGTGCTCAGGACGAACGTCGGACTCCGGATGCTGCCCCGGCTCAATCCCGTGCTCGGACAAGGTCGTTTCCAGGCGTTCCACAAACTGACGCACCTGGCTCAAACCTTGTGCGCTGTATTGGGAGTCCGCGCCATCCGGCTTCACATACAAGGTCAACTGCGCGCCGGCACCGACTCTGGCCTCCGGCCCTGCGCGCTCAATATCCGTCACTTTCCATTTATCAATCGGGCTGGACTCCGAAAACAACAGCCCGGACAGCACCTGAAACGCCTGCGGCACCAAGTCCCGCCGCACGCTGAGATGGAATTTATCGCCGGCGAATTCGCCCTGATTCTGCGCCTGCTCGCGCCGGGCATGCATGAACACATCCTGCCCTCCGCTGCTCAACATAAAGCCGTGGCTCATGCAGGCGAAACCGCTTTGCCGCATGCCGGCATAGTTCGGAGCATGCTGGGCCTCGCGAAAATCAGCGGGCGGCATCGCCCGCAACTGCTGGCGCAAGCCGTCCATATTGGCGCGAAGATGATCTGCACTGGACGGCGCTGGCGCGTGGGCGGCAGGCGCGCCCATATTCAGAGGAGGGAGATTCAGTTTAAGGCCGGGACGCTGGATGGGCATGGTGGGAGCACACAGGGAAAAGCGCAGATGCGCGACGCCGGCACTTTCGCATAGGCTCTGGAGGGCGAGCTTGCAAAAATTGCTCTGTGCTTCATACCTCACCCCCTCTCATACAAAGGCTTTCTGTCCAATCAAACAGGCCACTATCGTTATCGGCTTAGTAATAGTTAGCCTTTCTATCTTTTTAATGTCACAGTAGCTTTTCAAGATATGCCTCGACCACTCCAATGCCACTTACCCCTCAGTTAGTCCAGCTGCGTTCACGCCAGCATTTTCAAGAAAATCATCTCATCGCTTAAGAACCCTGCTACTGACACGACCTTCTAAGCAGGAGGCAAGGGCGATTCAATTGTCCAATTCCATCCGGTCCGCTCTATGACATACTCTTCAAAATCGCAAGAGGCTACCACGTAATCACAGAAACCGTGAAGTCTAACGATTAAGTCAAAGCCATCAAATATTTCACCCACTTCGCCATCCATGAAGCCTTGCAAAACCAAATCATCACAGCCTACATCTATGTAAAGCTTACAGCCCCACGCCCCCAAAGGCCCTTACAAGCGAAAACCGAAGACCATTTTCAAACATTTTCACCAAGCCAAAACCAATTCGCCGACATTAAATCGGCTTACCTCGCCCCAAGCTATATAGACCTAGTAAAATTAGATATATCTTCCGCTGTGAGCTCATCCAAAAAAAGATGAGTAATATTCCTTTCATTATTTAGCCCCAAATATACACCCCCACCACATCGCACCCATTTGACAGCCTGATTACCGAGTTTATTTATATCAAGAAGAATGGCGCCCTCTGATAAAAATATTTGCACCTCACAATTAAAGTTATCAAGAAAACGCTGCGAAAAATCACCACCGGATGAGCCCACCCATAGATCTAGACAAATCACTGGGAATCCGGATACTTGGCACGACAAATCAGGACGACAATTACTTACTTCATGAGTGGATTCAATATCTGCAATCACCAATGTAATGGCAGACAATAAACCACTTCCTGGCAAAACAGCCACCTCAAGCAAGCTCTTGCGCCCATCCCCAGCTCTCCAATAAAGAGGGGGGGCGCCATTTGGATCAACAAATTTAATATCTATCGGGACGTAGCCATCCATACTAAGCTCTACGCCCCCTGCAAATTCAACTACACGATCAATAGTCAAGTTCATTATTTATACAGTGCATGTTTTAGTACTGGATATGGATCAGTTGGTCGTTTACTAAACACCAATTCCCAACGGCCAACCTTGGTCATCTCATTAAACTTAATTCCTTGGGAAGATGCATTTTTAACAGCACTTTGAAGGCTAGTTAACATTGCCTGGCTTCCATCACTTGTACTATGGGACAAACCATTGCGTGTCAAATACTCTCCCATGTGTTTGGTCGCATTTGGATTTACCCAAATAGTCTGCCCATTGACTGTTAATTCGAAAGATTTGGGGATGGATGTTCCTGGTATCGCGGGCTGAGTTGCCTTAATTGAGTCAAATACAGTACCCGTTTTCCCTACATCCGCAGCAACAGCCCCAGCTTTACCAACGGCTTTCGCCACCGCCTTTTCCGTCACGACCACCGCGACTTTTTCAGCCAGCTGCATGCCAGTTTTGGCTAAGCCTGCACCACCGGCCACCAAGCCGGCCACGTCCGTAAATAATTTACCGGCCTCCTTTCCCGCATTGAATGCACCACTTGCTCCTGCCTTCTGATATTCGGCCTCCATTCGGTCAATGCGCTCAAGATAGCTTTGCTTAACCGATTGGCCAACCGAAGCAAACATGCCATCCTGCTGCAGTAACTGGCGCACAGCTTCATACGTTTCCAGTGGACTGCTGACCGTTTTAGCGAGACCGGCCACCGTATCATACAAGCTGAGGGGAATCCCGGCGACAAAGCCGCTGGCATAGACCGCATCCTGGCTTGACGACATCGCCTCCCATTTACCCCACACCTTGGCCTGACAAACGATATTATCTTCGCAGGCAGCCAGTTCTTTTTTCTTTGCCGTCTCTTGGCTATGGGACAGATAGTTGTTCTCCACCTCATTCTTGGCCGTCTGTGCCCCTGCCAGCGCTCCGGCACTATCACCCCCAGCCAACGAACCCGCCAGGCTGCCCGCCATCGTCGTCAGCGCGGAAATGGTCTGTTTCTGGGACTCGTTGAGATCCTCGACTTTTTTCCCAGGGTATAGCTGAGTTAACAGTAATTCGGCCACGACGGGAGCCGCTGCGCCGCCGGCAGCCCCCGCTGCCGCGCTTTCTCCCTTCATCTGCGCCAGCGTCGCGCCCAGCAAGGCATGCGCCATCACATTGGCTTCTTTGTTGCCATCGGTCAGGTTTTTAACTACGCCAGCCAAGTAAGGGGCGGCGGCGCCGCTGATGGCGGCTTGCACATTCCCGCCGGCCAGGCCTTGCAACGCGGCGGTGGCGGCCTGGGCGGCACGCTGGAAATCGCTGTCGGCACCCCATTTAGCGTTCAGCTTCTTATAGTCTTCGCTGTCCGCATATGCGGGATTCCGTCGCAACTCCTCGTTCGCCTTCATCATCATCTGAGTGGCGACAATCTGGGTGGCTTGCGCGCCGATCTGGCCGACCAGCTGCGCTTCCTGCAGGCGGTTGAGCTCCTTCTCCTTGTCGAAAATCGGGCTCAGGCCGTTGGCGGCGTGTTCGGCGTCGCGGCTCAGCTCTTTCAGAGCTTGTTGCTGTTTGTCCTGGTCGCGGACCTTGATCGCCCCTTCGCTGACCGCGGCGTAGGTGGTGGATTCGGCGTGGCCGCTGCTGTTGCCTCCGCCCAGCACGCTGCTGGCGCCCTGGCTCATCAGCGTGCCTTTTAGCGTGCCGGTGATGCTGCCGCCGCTGCTGAAGCCGAAGCTTTGGCTTTCCACCTTGAAGTCCGCCTGGTTGTGCTGATTGTTGAAGCCCAGCGTGCCGGTATCCAGCGTGTTTTTGTCCGCCTTGGCGGTGCTGGCGATCACCGCGCCGTCCAGCTGGGTGTGGCTGCCCACCTTCACGTCGAAACCGCCCTGGCCGGCGTAGAGGCCGGTTTGCTCCTGCACGCTGACAAAGTCGCTATTGGCCTTTTGACGGCTGATGCTGACGGAGGCGCTGCCGTTCATGCTGCCGAAGGTGAAGCTGGCACCGGCGGAAGCGTTGCTCTGCTCGCTGTGGTAGCGGTCCTGATCTTGCAGACTCTGCAGCGTCAGATTGCGGCCTATATCCGCCACCACGGTCTTGCCGCTGGCGCTGGCGCCGGTCAGGCTCGCGTCGCGGCCGCTTTGCAGGTTCAGAGTGTCGCCGGCGCTAAGCACGGTTTCGTTCCAGCGGCTGCCCTGACCCTCTTCCTTGCCCTTGCCCTTGTTGGCGTTGGCGAAGATGGAGATGCCGGCCCCCTGGCCAACGCCGATGCTGAAACCGGCGTTCCAACCACTGCTCTTGTTGCCGCCGCTCTGAGAGTCTTCATTGCGGCCGGCTTGCAACTGCAGATCCCGCGCGGCGTCCAGCGTCAGGTCCTTGCCGGCCTTGAGACGGCCGCCGGTAACGCTGATGTCGCCGTCCAGCGCCTGGCCCTGGGCATCCTTGGCGCCGCTGCCGGTGGCGGTCAGGCTGAGATTGCCGCCGGCGGTGAGCTGGCTGCCCTGACTCTGGCTCTGCTGGCGCTGGCTGTGGGATTGGCTTTGCTGGTTGCCCACGGACAAGCTGATGCCGACAAAGCTTTGTTCCGCCGCCGGTTTCATCGCTTCCTGCTGGTAGGCCTGATAAGCCTGGTAGCCTGACAGACCGGCCTGAACGCCTTGCAGCGCGGCCAGGCGGCCGCTGGCTTTTTTGCTGTCCTGCGCCTGCTGCACGGCGGTGTTGGCGGCGGCGCCCACCACGCCGGACAAGGCCACGGTGAGGCCGCTCTTGCTGGCTTCGTGCTTCTCGTCGCGCTGATAGCGGTTGGCCACGTCTTCCACGCGAATGTTCTGCGCTTGCACGTCGATGTCGCCGCCGGCAACCAGGTCGGAGCCCTTGATCAGCGCATTGCGGCCGGCATCGACATTGACATTGCCCAGTACGCTGCCAACAGTGCTGCTGGCATGGCTGACACTGGTTTCGCCCACCTGGTCGCGCTGTTTCTGGCTGCCGATGGTGAAACCGATGCCGCCGCTACTCAGTAGGCCGGATTTTTTGACGCTTTCATCCCTATGGCTGTATTCGGTGTTTGCCGCGCTGGTGATGCTGACATCGCGGCCGGCGCTCAGGTCGGCGTCATGTGTGGCGGCAACGCTGCTGCCGGCCACGCTCAGATCACGCCCCGCTTGCAGCACAATGCTGTCGCCGGACAAGCTGCTGCCCTTGGCGGTGGCGCTGTCCGTTTCGGCGCGAGTCTGCTTTTGCGTGCTGCTGAGGACGCCTTTGCGGGTACCGCTGCTCTGAAGCAATTCTGTTTCACGCTCGGTCGCGACACCGATATCGATATCGCGGCGCGCGCTCAGTTTCAGCGCGCCTTGTTCGCTATCTATGGTGCTGGCGCGTACGGTCAGGTCGCTGCCGCGCGCCTGGACGGTGACGCCTTGCTGACCACTGATCTGGCTGCCCATCGCCAGGTCGCTGCTGCTTTGGATGTGCTGACTGCTGCGTTTCTTGCTTTCTCTGTCGTCATCCTGGGCGTGGCGCATCACTTCAAGAATGTCCACCTTTTCGCCGGACAGCAGCACCTGTCCCTGTTTGCTGTCGATGGCGCTGCCCTGGATGCTCAGGTCTTGCCCCGCCACAACCGTGACACCAGCGCCGCCGCCCAACTGGCTGGCATGCAGTGTGTCTGCGTTATGGCTGGCGTTGACGCTGGAGCTGGCGCTATTGGCGCTGAGCTGGCCGCTGTTGGTGGTCTTGTCCGCCCTCACCGTCAGTTGGCCGCCGGCGCTGGCCAGCAACTGGTCGCGAGCCTGGGCGCTGGAGCCGATCACGCTGAGATCCTTTCCTGCGCTGAGCTTGATCTTGCCGTCGGATTGGAGGCTGGAGCCCAGAGCCTGCTCCCAATGGCCGCTGTAATGCGCGACACCACTGCCACCCACCTCGCCGCCAAGGCTGCTGTCGCGGTTGCCCATGCGCCCGGCAAGCAGGTCCAGACTGCCGTCGCGGCTGCTGCGGGCGGTGCTGATGCTCAGAGTGTTGCTGGCGGACAAGCTGGCCAGCTCCGTAGCCGTGACCTTGGCGCCCTGCAGGGTAATGTCCTTGCCGATCAGGCTGATGTCGCGCCCGCTGACGGCGGCCTGCCGGCCGCCGTTTTGCAGATCGGTGTCCAGCATCAGACTGTCCGCCAACAACTTAACGGTGTCGGCCTGGATTAGGCCGCCGGTGTTGCGGATGACGTCGGCCTTGGCCACCAGACTTTGGTCCGCCTGCAGCTTGCCGCTATTGCTCAGGCTGGCGGCGGACAGGCTGAGGTCCTTGCCGGCGATCACTGCGCCGTCGCCGGTGAGGCTCACGGTGTTGTGCGCCAAATAGACGGTGGGCACCAACACCGTTTGCGGGCCGTTGGCGGTGTTGACGGTTTCGTTGACCATCCAGACGATGTCCTGCTGCAAGGCGGCGATCTGCGCCGGGGTCAGCGCCACGCCGGTGGTGAGGCGGAAGTCCTTGGCCACGTTGACGCCCTGGTTCATCAGCGCCTTGAATTGCTCGGTGGCGTCCTCTCCGCGCAAAGACGGCCGGCCGGTCAGCGCAAGGACCTGGTCACGCACCAGCTTCTGCTCGTAATAACCGTCGCCCAGGCGCTTGTGCGCGCCGGCCGGGTCGTAGTTCAACTGCTTCAGCATGTAATCGCTGCTAACGAAGTTGTTGTACTCGGTGAAGCGGCTGTCGGTCTCTATCAGGTAAGGCGCCGTGGGGCTGGGGTTTTGCTGGAACAGCTGGTTGTTGGGCAGGCGGTCCAACAGGCCGGGCTGAGCGGCGCTGCCCTTGAGCGGATGCGTTTGCGCGCGCGGCTGAACCGTGGCCACTTGCGCGGCGGCGGGGACGCCTCCGGCCTGGGCTTGCTCCAGCCTGGCCCCTTCAAGCGAAAGCCCGCCAGTGGATGGAGTTTGCTCCAGCTTGATTTGCTGAGCCGCCGTGCCGGCTTGCACCGCAGCCACCGCGTTGTGTCCGGTGTTGGGGGCAATGCGCTCGCCCGCTCCCAAACTCAAGGGCAAGGCTTCCGCGCCGGATTGCGCCTGGCCCAGACGGCCGGCTTCCGGGCCTTGGCCGCCTCGGGCCTGGCCAGCGCTGGCGGCGGTCTGCGCGCCGTCCCAGACAGCCTGTTCCGCTTGCGCGGCGGCCTTGGCCGCTTCGGCCACGCTGACCTGGGCAGGATTGACTGTAATGTTTTCTATACTGGGCGCACGTACGCTGACGCCCTGGTGGCCGGCGATGGTGGCGTCCAGGGTTTCCAACGCCGTAGTCTTGTCCAAGGTGTAAGAGCGATACCAATGGTGGCCGACGTGGCGATCATAGTGGTCCACGCCGGTTTCCTGCCGGCGCTCATTGATGGAGTAAGCGCGGTTGACTACGCGCGCGTCGCCGCCTCCATTATCCTGTCCGTTGATAACCAAGCTGCCGTTGGCAGCGATGTGGCTGGCATCGTTCAACAACTGCCCGCTGATGGAAATTCGCATCTGGCCGCCAGCGCTGAGCGCGGCCGCCGTACCGGCGGAAATCAGCTTGTCCACGGTGCGGGTGCCGTTGGCCGAGCGCTCGCGGAAGTTGTACAAGTCCTCGATATTGTTCAGTTCGAACGGATTGACGTGCAGATTGGGATTCCACTGTTCTATCCGACGACCGCCATTGTCAAACTCCCGATACACCACTTGCTGATAGGGGCAGGCTTCACCGATTCCCTGGCAGGCTCGCCCTTCATAGAAGGTCATGTCGTAGCTGCCGTTGGCATTTTGCTTGATCGCGTTGTAGTTCACCCATAGCTGCTTGTCGCCGAGGAAGCGCACCAGCGCCTGCTTATTGGCGGCATCCACTTGCAGGATGGTGCCGTACTTGCCATTGGCCGCCGCCGCGTCGTTGAACGGCAGATTCTGGGTGGTGGCGCTCAGATCACCGGTTCCGTAAGCGCCCCAAGTGCGCCAATAGAAGTTGTACTTATTCCAGCGATAGGTGCTGGATTCCGCCGCGCGCTGGATGTTGACGTGGGTGCGCTGGTTGTTGAACCGGCCGGCGCTGATGCTGACGTCTCCTTCGGCCTCGATGGTGGTGGAGATGTTTTCGATCAAATCTCCGCTGCTCAGGCTCAAGGCGCCGCCGCTGTAGATGTAGGCGCTGTCGCGGTTGCTCAGGCGGGTGCCGGCGTTGAGGCCCAGGCTGCGGGTGGCGGCCAGCACCGCCTGGCCGCCGTGATTGTCGATGACGCCGCCGCTCGCTGTGACGTCGCGACCACTGATCATGCCGGTGTTGTCCAGCGAGGCCGCAGTCAAGTTCAGTTGCTCGGCGTCCAGCCGGCCTTGGTTAAGCGCCTGGCCGGCGCTGTTGATGTCCAGGCGGCCGCTGGCGGCCAGTTTGGCGCCGGCGGCGTTGCTGAAGCTGGCCGCTTGCAGGCTGACGTTGCCGGCGCTGGCCCATTTGCCCTCATTGCGCAGGCTGCCGCTGGTGCGGAAGCTCAGCGATCCTTGGCTGGCCAGGGTGTCGCCTTCGCGGAAGACATAGTCCTGGCGCAGGTCTAGGCTGAGGCTGGCCTGCCCCACCATTTTGCCGCCCTGGTTGCTTAGCTGCTCCGCGTTCAGACTCAGCGCCTGACCGCTGCTGACCGCGCCGCCCTGGTTGTTCAGCTGGCTGGCGCGCAGCCGCTGGTCGCGATCGGCGATCAGTTTGCCCTGGCGATTGTCGATCTGGCCGCTCAGCTGCGCCTCCAGCGCGCCCGTGGTCTGTACCTGGCCGTATTGGTTGTCGAAGCCGCTCAGGCCCAGGCTGATGTCGCCCAGACTCAACAGGCTGCCATAGCGATTGCCAAGCTCGCCGGCGGTCAGCGCCAAGGCGCCGCGGCTGCTGAGCATGCCGCCGGCGTTGTTGACCGCGGCGGCCTGCAGCCGCATTCCCTGATCGGCGATGACCTTGCCCCGGCTATTGTCCAGCCCGCCGCTCAGCTCCAGCCGCGCGGCGCCGCCGCTCTGCAGTTCGCCGTCCTGATTGAGCAGCTGCGTCAATTGATAGCGCGCATCGCCGCTGCTGATCAGCTTGCCTTGCTGATTGCGCAGCACGCCGCCGTCCACGCTCACGGCCTGGCCGCTAGCGATCAGGCCGCGCTGGTTGTCCAGTTCGCCGGCGCGCAACTGTAGCCCTTGGTCCGCCACCAATTTGCCGCCCTGATTATTCAGCAGGCCGGAGCTGCTCAACGTCAGCTCGCCCAGGGATTGCATCTTGCCATCGCGGTTGTCCAGCGCATCCAGCGTCAGGCTCAAGCCGCGTTGACTGGCCACCGCGCCGTTCTGGTTGTCCAACTGGCCGGCGCGTACCTCAATGCCCTCTCCCCCGGCTAGCGTGCCCTGTTGATTGCGCAGCGCGCTGCCGACCAGCCTCATCGCACCCTGGGCACTGATACGGCCCAGTTTGTTGTTGATCTCTCCTTGGCTCTGCACCATCAGCGCGCCGCCGCTCTGCAGCTTGCCGCCGACATTGTCCAGTTGATCCAACCGAACCTCTCCGTCGCCCAAGCTGGTGATGCGGCCACCCTGGTTGCTGGCGGCGCCGGTTTTCAGTTTGAACGCGGCGCGGCTGACGATGTCGCCGCCATCATTGTTAAGGCTGCCCGCTTTCAGGCTTTGCCGCTGATTGCTCAGCAAAGAGCCCTTGGCGTTATTGAGCCGGCCGCTGACTCCAAGAGCCAGGGCTGCCTCGCTTTCCATCGCGCCGGCGGCGTTGTCGATATTGGAGGCTTGCGCCGCAAGGCCCGCGCCGGCGCTAATCTTGCCGCTCCGATTATCCAGACTATCCGCAGCGGACAGCTCCAGCGCGCCGCGTCCGTCGATGATGCCGCCCAGGCTATTGTCCAACTGCTGCGCGCCGGCGTTCAACGCGCCGCCGGACAAGAGCTTGCCGCCCTGATTGTCGATCTTGCCGCCCAGGCTGCTCAGGTCCAGCTGCTTAAGCGCGCTGAGCTGGCCCTTGCGGTTCAGAATATCGCCTTGCGCCCGCACTTCCAGCTTGCCGTCGCTGTGCACCTTGCCGCCGGCATTGTCCAGGCCGGCCAGCTTGAGTTCGGCATCGCCCAAGCTGAGGATTTCACCTCCTCGGTTGCTGGCTGCTCCGCTGTCCAGCTTCAGGCCGGCTCTGCTGCCTATGCTGCCGCCGTCATTGTTCAGGTTGCCGGCCCGCACGTTCAACGCCTGCTCGCTCAGCAGTCTGCCGCCATGATTGTCCAAGGCCCCGTCCACGCCCAGTTCCAGCACGCCCACGCCTTCCAGTTTGCCGCCGGCATTGCTCAGGCTGGCGGCCTGCACGGCCACCGCCGCGCCGCCATGGATGCGGCCGCCGTCATTGCTTAGTTGGCCGGCGCTGTTCAGCGTCAGCGTGCCGTCGCCATTGATGATGCCGCCCTGGCCGTTGTCCAGTTGCTGCGCACCCAATTTCAGCGCCTCGCCGGCCTGCATCTTGCCGCCGACATTGTCTACCTTGCCGTCGCTGCTGTTCAGCGTCAGTTGCCGGTCTGCGCCGATCAGTCCGCGCGCATTGAGGACATCGCGCCGAACTTGCAACTGCAGTGAATCGCCACTCAGTATCTTGCCCCCGGCGTTCTGCAAACCATCCAGTTGAAGCCCGCCACGCCCCAGACTGGCGATAGTGCCGCCCTGATTGCTGACAGCGCCTGTCTGCAAGTCCAGCGTTTCAAGACTGGCGATCTCGCCGCCGTCGTTATGGACGCTGCCAGTCTTCAGATTCAACGCCTGCTTGCTGCGCAGCTTGCCTTGCCCATTGCTCAAGGCTTGGCCGATATTCGCGCTGACAGCGGCCTCTCCCTCCATCATGCCGCCGGTATTGTCCAGCTCGCCCGCTTGCAACGCGATGTCCGAGCCGCTGCCAATGTGACCGCCGGCATTGTCTAGCCGGCCGGCGCTGTTCAAGGTTAACGTGCCTCCGCCATCAATGACTCCACCCTGGCTATTGTCCAGCCGCTGCGCGCCGGCGTTCAGCGCTCCGCCGGACAGTAATTTGCCGCCCTGGTTGCCCAGCTTACCGGCCTGGCTGCTCAGTTCTAGTTGTTTCAGCGCGCTTAATTGGCCCTTGTTGTTCAGAATGTCGCCTTGCGTCCGCACGTTCAGTTTGCCGTCGCTATGCACCTTGCCGCCGGCATTGTCCAGGCTGGCCAGCTTGAGTTCGGCATCGCCCAAGCTGAGGATTTCACCTCCTCGGTTGCTGGAGGCGCCGCTGTCCAGCTTCAGGCCGGCGCGGCTGCCTACGCTGCCGCCGTCGTTGTTCAGGCTGGCGGCCTGCAGGCTCTGCGCCTGCTCGCTCAGCAGTTTGCCGCCCTGATTGTCCAGCGCGCCTTCCACTTTGAGCGCCAATGCTCCGGTGCTTTCCAGCGTGCCACCGGCATTGTTCAAGCCGCCGACCTGCAGTTCCACCGCCGCGCCGCCATGGATGCGGCCGCCTTCATTGCTCAGTAGGCCGGCGTTGTTCAGCGTCAGCTTGCCGTCGCCGTCGATGAGGCCGCCCTGGCTGTTGTCCAGCTGTTGAGCGTTAACCTCCAGTGTGTCGCCGGCTTGCAGCTTGCCGCCGGCATTGTCTATCTTGCCGTCGCGGCTATGCAGTTCCAACTGCTTCAGCGTGCCGAGCAACCCTTGGTGATTCCGGATGTCGCCCTGTGTCCGTACCTGCAGCCTGCCGTCGCTGAGCAGCTTGCCGCCGGCGTTGTCCAGACTGGCCAGTTGGAACTCGCCATCGCCCAGGCTGAGGACTTCACCGCCGCGGTTGCTGGCCGCGCCGGTCTGCAAGCTCAAGGTCTGGCGGCTAACCATCTGGCCACCGTCGTTGTTGACGCTTCCGGCCTGCATGTTCAGCGCCTGCTTGCTACGCAGCTTGCCTTGGCCGTTGTTTAGGGCTTGATCTACGCTGACGCTGACGGCGGCCTCTCCATCCACCACGCCGCCAATGTTATCGAGTTCACCTGCTTGCAACGTAATGTCGGCGCCGCCGCCTATCCGACCGCCGGCATTGTCCAGCCGGCCGACGCTGTTCAGAGTCAGTTTGCCGGTGGCGTCGATGCCCCCTCCCTGGCTATTGTCCAGCAGCTTCGCACTGGCGCTCAGGCCGCCGCCGGACAACAATTTTCCGCCCTGGCTGTCTATCTTGCCGGTCCGGCTATGCAGTTCCAGTTGCTTCAACGAACTGAACTGGCCCTTGCGGTTCAAGATATCGTCCTGCGTCAGCAACGCCAGCCTTCCGTCGCTGTGCACCTTGCCGCCGGCGTTGTCCAGGCCGGCCAGCTTGAGTTCGGCACCGCCCAGGCTGAGAATTTCGCCGCTACGGTTGCTTGCTGCACCGGTTTCCAGCTTCAAATCGGCGCGGCTGCCTATCTTGCCCTTGTCGTTGTTGAGGCTGCCGACCTGCAAGCTCTGCGCCTGTTCGCTCAACAGTTTGCCGCCCTGGTTGTCCAGCGCTCCATCCACCTTGACCACAAGCGTGCTCTTGCTTTCCAGCGCGCCGCCGGCATTGCTCAGGCCGCCGGCTTGCAGTTCCAGCGCCGCGCCTCCGTGGATGCGGCCGCCGTCATTGTTCAAATGGCCTAGACTGTCCAGCGTCGACTGGCCGCCTCCGTCAATGACGCCTCCCTGCGAATTGTCCAATTGTCTCGCGCCGAGACTCAGCGTGTCGCCGGCCTGCAGCTTGCCGCCCGCGTTGTCTATCTTGCCGTCGCGGCTATGCAGCTCCAGTTGCTTCAACGTGCTGAACAAGCCTTGCTGATTCAGAATGTCGCTCTGCGACTGCAAGCCCAGCTTGCCATCGCTGATCAGCTTGCCTCCGGTATTGTCCAAGCTGGCCAGCTGAAACTCACCGTCGCCAAGGCTGACGATTTCACCGTGGCGATTGCTTGCTGCGCCGGCTTGCAGGCTCAAGCCAGCGCGGCTGCCGATGCTTCCGCCGTCATTAGTGAAAGTGCCGGCCTTCAGCGTCTGCGCGCGCACGCTCAGCAGCTTGCCCTGGCTGTTGTCCAACAAGCCCTGGGCGCTAAGCCTCAGCGCCCCCTGGCTTTCTATCGAGCCCTTGGCGTTGCTCAGCCCACCCACGCTGACTGCGACATCGGCGCCGCCCGCCAACTGACCAGCCTGGTTGTCCAGCAAGCCGGCGGTGTTCAGTGCTAGACTTTTTCCGCCATCGACGCGGCCGCCGTCACGGTTGTCCAGGCTGCCCGCATCCAGTTTCAAGTCGTCCGCGGCTAGCATTTTGCCCCCGCGGTTGCCCGCGGTGGCGTCAATGCGCAAGCTAAGGCGGCGCGCACTCTGCACGATGCCGCTGGCGTTGTCCAAACTGCCGGCGCTCAGGCTCAGATCGCCGTTGCCGCCAATCAGACCGCCCTGATTGCTCAGGCTCTGCCGCACGCTCCAACTCTGCTCCGCTTCGCCCAGGGCCAGCAGTTTACCGCCGCCGTTGTCCATCTGGCCAAGACTCAGCGCCAGGCTGTCGGCCTCGATGCGGCCGCCGCGGTTGTCCAGCAGTTGGCCGATGCGGAAGTCGCCGCTGCCCTGGCCTATCTGTTCCCAAACGCCGCCCAGGTTGTTGAGCGCGGCGGCGCTAGCCTGCCATTGGCCCGCTTGCAGCCTGGCCGAGTCGCTGTCGATCTGCCCGCCGGCCTGGACGATCAGCCGGCCGGTGTTCAAGCTGGCGCGGCTGAGCCCCAACCCGTCCGCCGCTTTCAAGGTGGCGCTGTCCTTGGCGCGCAGTTTGGCGTCGGCGGCCTTGATCGTCGCCGCGTCCAGTTCCAGGCTGGAACCGGCCAGCGCGTGGCCGCTCAGCTGCAGGCTGTCGCCGGCCTTCAGGCTCAGCGCGCCTGCCGCGCCCACTTGCCCCTTGTCGTCGCTGCCGGCGGCGAAGTCGCCGCTGGCAGCGATGCTGCGCGCCTTGACCCTTACATCGCCGGCCGCCGCCATGGTGCCGCTCTGGCGCAAGGCGGCGTCGCCGTCCAAGGCCAACTTGCCGCGGCTGTAGCTGGCGCCGCCGTGTTCGATGTCGCCGGCGGCGTGGTACTGGATGTCGCCGCCGTTCTGGCGGCCGCTCAGGTTCAGCTGGCCGGCGCTGTCCAGCCGCAGCTGCTCGTCGCCGCTCAGCTGCCCGCTGCTGCGCACGCCTACGCCGGCTTCGGTGGCCAACAGGCGGATCTTGCCGGCGTACATGCCGCCCAGTTGCGCCACGTCGATGGCGAAGCCGGGCCGGCCGGCGCCGTCCGCCGCCAAGGCCTGGACGTTTTGATGGTCTGCGCTGATGCGGTTGCGCCCGGCGCTGACGCTAAGCTGCGGCGCCCAGATGCCGGCCTGCACTTCCACCGCGCGCGCCATCAGGTCTGCGTACTCGGTGCTGCCGGCCTGCATGCCGGCGCCTTCAATGCGGATGGTGCCACTTTCCACCCGGTAGCCGGCCAGGCTGCCGTCCGGGTTCAGTTCCGGACGGCCGGTGGTCAGGGTCATGCGCCCGGCGTTGATGGTGCCGCAGCCGTCGCAGAGAATGCCGGAAGGGTTGGCCACGATGACCTGGGCGCGGCCGCCGGCCACTTCCAGGAAGCCGCGCAGCTGGCTGGGATTGGCGCTGTTGACCTCGTTGAGGATCACCCGCGCCGGCGCGGCCGGATTGAGGTTGGGGTTGCCCTGAATCCACCCGCCCAGTTGGGTCTGCACGCTGGTGCCGCTGTTGTTGAGAATGGCGCCGCCCTTGTCGACGTCGAACTGGCTGTACTGATTGCGGGACACCCCGGCGGCGCTAGGCGCCTGGATATTCACCTGCGGCAGGCCGTTGGCGGTATTGATCACGCTGGGGCGCTGGGCCGTTGGCGCGTTCGGGTCCGCCGCGATGCCGCCGGCCAGCGCGGACGCTCCGGCCAGCGCGCACCAGCTGGCCCAGACGATGCCGCGCAGGGTCACGCCCAAGCGCCGGTTTGCCGCCGCCGGCTCGGCGGAGCGGCCGCCGCCCGCGCTCATCGGCTTGACGATTTCGGCGACGGCCATGATCAGGCCCCGCGCGCGGTTGAAAATTAGACGGTAACAAAGACGGTTCATGGCCAAAACTCTCGACAAGGACGGGGCCGTGCACGCAGAACGTTGCCGCCGGCCCCAAATTCAAAGATCAAAATTGCAGGTTCAGGCTGAAGCCCGACGCCGCGCCGGTATGGAAGCCGGCGGGTTTCTGGATCGGCCAGCCGGTGAACATGTCGTAGGACAGGCGCTTGAACAGGCTGCCGCGCATGCCGACCGCGCCGCCGGCCAGCTGCCGGCCTATCAACTGGCTGCTTGCGGCGCCGCTGACGCGGCCCAGATCCAGCCCCAGATACAATTCCTGACCGCTGGGGCCCATCGCCCAGGACAACTCGTTGCGCCACAGCCAGCCGCGTTCGCTGGACAGGCTCAGATCGCCGTCGAAGCCGCGCACGGTGTAACGGCCGCCAATGGCGAAGCGGTCCTGCGGCACCAGCGCGCCCTTGCTCCACTGGCCGCGCCACTGGCTGTTGAGCCGCAGCTTTTGCGTACCGATTTGCAGCGGCTGGTTGTAGCTCAGGTCCGCGGTCACGATGCTGGACCGAGAGCTTCCGTTGCCGGTTTCTTCTTCCGGCGCAGGCAAGGCGCCCAGCATGCCGGTGCCGCGCCGCCAGTTGAGACCGGCGTCCAGCGTGGCGTCGCCCAGATAAGAACGCTGGTTCAGCCCCAGCTCCCAACCAGCGGTTTGCCGATGCTGCAGGCGGATTTCCGTGTCTTCGACAAAGTTGCGCGATTTGCGCTGGTAGGCGCGCAGGCTGAGCGTGGTCTTGTGCGCCTGGCTGCGGTACACCACCCGCGACAGGCTCAGCTGGCTATTCTCGCTGTCGCCGCGATACAGGTATTTCTCGTTGGCGCCGGCTATGGTCTGGTGGTAGCGGTAATCATTGAGGGTCAGGCCCAGCTGCCAGTACCCCAAGGGCAGCGAGTAATGCAGCGAACGGCTTTTCGAACCCAAGGGGTCGTGCTGGAACAAGTCCTTGCCCTGGCTGTAATAGAACAGATCATTGACGGTGAGCAGATTGTCCAGCGACAGCGTGGCGCTGCCCTGATAACGGCCGGTGGCGTCGCTGCCGCCATCGTCCAGGCTCAAGGACAGCCGGATGGGCAAGGCCTCTTTCCAGGCAATCACCAAATCGCTTTCACCGTCGGCGCCGGCCGGTTCGATCTGGATGTCGGCGTCCGCCGTCGGCACCCGTTTGAAGTTTTCCAGCGCCTGTTCGATGTCGCGCAGGTTGAGCACGTCGCCCGGACGCGCCGGCAAGGCGTTGGACCAGCGCGCGCGCCATGACATCGGATCGGCGAAGCGGATGGCGTGGATGCGGCCGGGAACCAGCGTCAGGGTCAGCACGCCCGGTTTTAGATCCTGCGGTTTGACCAGCACCCGGGTGGTGACGTAGCCCTGTGCGATCAGGGCGTTCTGCACCCGCTTCATCGCCAGGTTGACCCCTTGTGCGCCCAGGCAACGGCCGGGGGCGTCGGCGGCGGCCAGCGCCCAGCGGAAGCGCTCGGCCAGTTCTCCGGCCAAGCGCAGTTCATGGATGGCGAAGCACGGCGCTTCGCTGGCCGGATAGTCCGCCAGCGCATCGGCCTGGCGCGGCAGACGCACGTCGGGCACCGCCGGCTGCGCCTGCTCTTGCAAGGCCCGCTCGCGCTCTTGTTGCAGAATCAGTTGCTGATTGGGAGACGGCAACTCCGCCGGCAGCTTGGACCAGGCCGGCGCGGCCAGGCAAAACGCGCTTAGCGACGCGATAATGGCCCCGGCTGGCCGTTTTAACAGGGAGGCCACCGGCTTTAATTTAAAGTGAGACACTTACGAATGCGATTTTTCTTAAAAACGGGCGATTCTATGACAAACGACGCCTCTCCCCATCCGTATAACTACGTAACCCACGGGTGTGAATCTTCACACCAAAGCGTTTGGAACATTTTGTTTTTATTAGGAATAAATGGTCAGCATCATTCCACCCCCTCATCCTTCCTTCTTTCCCGCCCGCTTGTCCGCAACGCATCCATCATGAAAATCTAAAATTCCGCTGAGGGCCGAGAAACCCCGGAACCAGGGCAAGCCGCCGCCGGTCTTTTTTACATCTCGCCTCTTGCCGCCGCTCCAGCCGCGTATAATTGCGATGGTATTTTCCGGAGCCTCGTCCATGTCTTTGCCATTCCGCCTTGCGCCCGCGCTTTTGGGTTTCGCCTGCGCCGCCGGCCTTGCCGCCGGCGTCACCACTTTCAGCCCCCAGGGCGAAGTCAAAGAAGTGCAGCAGGTGCGCGCCACCTTCAACAGCAGCATGATTCCGCTGGGCAATAGCGCCGCGCCGGCTCCGTTCGCCTGGAGTTGCGGCTTGAAGGCCAAGGGCCACTGGGTGGACGACAAGACCTGGGTGCTGGACGTGTCGGAAACCCCGGCTGCCAACACCGACTGCCGCTTCACGGCCAAGCCCGGCCTCAAGGATCTACAGGGCAAGGCCGTGGACACTGGCTTGAGTTTCCGCTTCTACACCGGCGCGCCGGTGGTGGTGGAGCGCTGGCCGCGCAACGGCCGCATCGAGGAAGACCAGGCCTTCGTGCTGCAATTCAACGGCGCCGGCGTGCCGGCCTCGTCCCTGTATTGCCAATCCTCCAGCTTGCCGGAACGCATCCCGGTCCAGCCCTTGCCGGCCGGCGAGCGCGCGGCGCTGCTCAAGCATCTGAAGCTGGAGCAGCAATCCGCCAAGGTGCTGACCTTGCGCTGCGGCCAACGGCTGGCGCCGGACAGCAAACTCACCCTGGTGCACCAGCGCGGCGCGGCCGCGCCGGACCGGCTCAATTACCAGGTGCGGCCGCCGTTCACCGCCAATATGAGCTGCCTGCGCGAGAACGCAAAAGGCGCGTGCATCCCGTTCAAGCCCATCTCCCTCAATTTCAGTTCGCCGGTACCGGAAAAACTGGCGATGGCGGTGCGCCTGAGCGGCGCCGGCGCCGAGCGCGCGCCGCAGGCCGAGGCGCGCGGCAAGGGCGAGCCGGTGGACAGCGTCAGCTTCGCGCCGCCGTTCCCGCCGCTGGAAACGCTGACGCTGAAGCTGCCCAAGGACTTTGGCGACGAGGTGGGCCGGCCGCTGGTCAACGCCGAGCGCTTCCCGCTGGCCATCAAGCTGGCCGATTACCCGCCCTTGGCCAAATTCGCCGCCGCGCCGTTCGGCATCATCGAATCCGGCGCGGACGCGGCGCTGCCCATCACCCTGCGCGGAGTGGAGGGCGACCTCAATATCAAATCGGTGCAATTGGGCGGCCAGGCGCTGCGGCTGAACAAGGATCAGGACATGATGGCCTGGCTGGCCAAGGTGCTGCGCTATCACGAAAGCTATCTGCCCGCAGGCAAGGACAAGACCATAGAAAGCCGGCGCCTGTCCCTGCTGGCCAAGGAAAAGGCCGCTCAGCCGCTGAAGCTGCCCAGCCAGCCGGACAAACAGGGGAAATGGCCGTTTGAAGTGGTGGGCATCCCCCTGCCCAAGCCCGGCCTCTACGTGGTGGAAGTATCCTCGCGGCTGCTGGGCAAATCGCTGCTGGCCAGTACCAAGCCCATGTATGTGCGCACCGCCGCGCTGGTCACCAATATGGCGGTGCACTTCAAGAGCTCCAAGGAAAATGCCGCGGTGTGGGTGACCACGCTGGACAAGGGCAAGCCGGTGCCGGCCGCCCGCGTCAACATCTACGATTGCAAGGGCAACGCGCTGTGGTCCGGCAAAACCGACGCCAAGGGCGTGGCCGCGGTCAAGTCCGTGCTACCGGCCGGCAGCTGCGACAACGGGGAGCTGTCCGGTCTGTTCATCACCGCCGCCGCCAAGGACGCCAACGGCAACGACGACGTGTCCTTCGTCCGTTCCAGCTGGAACCGCGGCATCGAATCCTGGCGCTTCCCCTTCCCCACCCAGTGGAGCGACAGCCCCAACATCCTGGCCCACACCATCCTGGATCGCGCGCTGTTCCGCGCCGGTGAAACCGTATCGATGAAGCATCTGCTGCGCACTCAGGTCAGCCGCGGCTTGGCCCAGCTCAAGCCCGGCCAGCTGCCGCAGCAACTGCGCATCGTCCACGACGGCAGCGGCGACGAAATCAGCCTGCCGCTAAGCTGGCGCAACGGCCGCTACGCGGAAAGCAGCTACGCACTGCCCAAGGAAGCCAAGCTGGGCGAATACACGCTGTATCTGGAACGCAAAGGCTCGCGCGGCCCGGACGACAAGGACAAACCCTCCAGCCCGGAACTGGACGGCTACTCCTTGCACAGCGGTAGTTTCCGGGTGGAGGAATTCCGCCTGCCCACCATGACTGGCCGCCTGTCCACGGTGAAGAACGCCGGCATCGCGCCCAAGCAGTTGCCGCTCAACGTATCCCTGTCCTGGGGCAACGGCGGCCCGGCCAAGGGCTGGCCGGTGGAAGTCAGCGCCATGCTGGCCGACGCCTACCAGCGCATCAAGGGCTATGAGTCTTACAGCTTCTCGCCGCCGCAGCGCCAGCGCGACCAGGCCGAATCCTCGCTGGACGGCAAAGTACTGCTGGACAAGGCCGCGCTGCAACTGGACGCCAACGGCAACGGCAAGACCACGCTGGACAAATTGCCCAAGCTGGACCGCCGTTATGACCTGGTCACCGAGGCCGCCTACCGCGACCCCAACGGCGAAGTGCAAACCCTGACCCGCCGCATTCCCCTGTGGCCGGCCGGCCTGCAAGTGGGCATCAGCGTGGACAACTGGATCACCGCCGGCCGCGCGCTGCAGCTCAAGGCCGTGGTGCTGGACACCGCCGGCAAGCCGCTGGCCGGCAAGAACGTCAAAATCAGCCTGCGCGAACACCGCTACCTGTCCAGCCGCAAGCGGCTGGTGGGCGGTTTCTACGCCTGGGACCACAACGAAGAGACCGACGACAAGGGCAAGGTGTGCAGCGGCAGCACCGACGGCCGCGGCCTGATGTTCTGCGAAATCAATCTCAAGGACGCCGGCGACATGGAACTGATCGCCGAAGCCGCCGACGACAACGGCAACTTGGCGCAAAGCGCGCAATCCGTCTGGGTCAGCAAGCACGACGAATTGTGGTTCGACGTGGACAACAACGACCGCATCGACATCCTGCCGGAAAAAATCAGCTACGCGCCCGGCGAAACCGCCCGCTTCCAGGTGCGCATGCCCTTCCGCAAGGCCACCGCCTGGCTGGCGATTGAACGCGAAGGCGTGATCGAAACCCGGGTGGTGGAGCTGGAAGGCAAGAACCCGGTGATCGAACTCAAGATCGAGCCGGGCTGGACACCCAACGTCTACGTCTCGGTGCTGGCGGTGCGCGGCCGCGTGCGCGAAGTGCCGTGGTACTCCTTCTTCACCTGGGGCTGGAAAACCCCGAGCGAATGGTGGGACGCCTACTGGAACGAAGGCGGCGATTACACCCCGCCCACCAGCATGGTGGACCTGTCGCGGCCGGCCTTCAAATACGGCATCGCCGAAATCCAGGTGGGCGACGCCGCCAAGCGGCTGGACGTGACCGTGAGCCCGGCGCGCAAGAGCTACGGCATCCGCGAAACCGCCGAAGTGGCCGTCCAGGTCAAGCTGCCCGGCGGCAAGCCGGCGCCGGCCGGCACCGAAGTGGCCTTCGCCGCGGTGGACGAAGCGCTGCTGGAACTGCAGCCCAACCGCAGTTGGGAACTGATGCAGGCGATGTACCAGCGCCACAGCTACGGCGTGGAAACCGCCACCGCCCAGCTGGAAGTGGTGGGCAAGCGCCATTACGGCCGCAAATCGCTGCCGCCGGGCGGCGGCGGCGGCAAGGCGCCCACCCGCGAGCTGCTGGACACCCTGCTGCTGTGGCAGCCGCGCGTAGCGCTGGACGCCAACGGCAGCGCCCGCGTCAAAGTGCCGATCAACGACTCGCTGACCCGCTTCCGCCTGGTGGCGGTGGCCGACGTCGGCAATGATTTGTTCGGCACCGGCGAAGCCGGCTTCAACGTCACCCAGGATTTGCAACTGAGTTCCGGCATCCCGCCGCTGGCGCGCGAAGGCGACCAGTTCAGCGCCGGCGTCACCGTGCGCAACGGCGGCGACAAGCCGCTCAAGGTCAAGGTCCAGGCCGGCGCGCCCGGCTTGCCGGCCTTGCCCGCGCAGGAGATCAGCCTGCCGGTGGGCGAGGCGCGGTTGTTGAGCTGGCCGGTGACGGTGCCCAACGACGTCAAGGAATTGAAATGGAGCTTCAGCGCCCAGCAAGTGGACGGCCAGGCCGCCGACAAGCTGGCGGTGCGCCAGGAAATCGAGCCGGCTGTGCCCGTCACCGTGGAGCAGGCCACGCTGCAACGCGTGGCGCCGGAACTGAGCATCCCCGTCGCCTTGCCGCCGGGCGCCCTGCCCGGCCGCGGCGGCATCCGCGTCAGCCTGCAGGCCAAGCTGGGCAATGAACTGCCCGGGGTGCGCCGCTGGTTCCAGGACTACCCCTATGTCTGCCTGGAACAGCGCAGCTCGGTGGCCCTGGGCCTGGCCGACGCCAAGCGCTGGGATCAACTGATGAGCGAGCTGCCGCTGTATCTGGACGGCAGCGGCCTCGCCGGCTACTTCCCGCTGGCCGAAGGCGCGCCGGACCGCGGCAGCGACATCCTCAGCAGCTATCTGCTGGCCGCCGCCCACGAAGCCGGCGTCGCCATCCCCGAAGCCCAGCGCGCGCGGCTGCTGGACGGCCTGACCGCCTTCGTCGAAGGCCGGCTCAAGCGCGATCTGCCGCTGGGCCGCCAGGACGCAGACGCCCGCCGCCTGAGCGCGATGGAAGCGCTGGCGCGCTACGGCCGCTTCCGTCCGGCCATGCTGGACGTGCTGGACCTCAATCCGCAGAAAATGAGCACCGCCATGCTGGTGGACTGGCTGGCTCTGCTGAACCGCGCCGCCGACGTTCCACAGCGCGCCGCGCGGCTGAGCGAGGCCGAGAACCTGCTGCGCGCGCGTCTCACCTATCAGGGCACGCGCATGGGCTTCAGCACCGAGGCCAGCGACAACGCCTGGTGGCTGATGGGCAGCGCCGACGTCAACGCCGCCAAGCTGCTGCTGACGGTGCGCAAGCTGCCCGGCTGGCAGGCGGACATGCCGCGCCTGCTCACCGGCCTGCTGGGGCGTCAGCAAAAAGGCCATTGGGGCACCACCACCTCCAATCTGTGGGGCAGCCTGGCCGTTGCGCAATTCTCGCGCCAGTTCGAAACCACGCCGGTCAGCGGCCAGACCAGCGCCGCGCTGGGCGGCGCCAAGCTGAACCTGGCCTGGCCGCAGGAAGGCGTCAAACAGCTGGGCCTGCTGCCCTGGGCCACAAACGGCGGCAGCCTGCAGCTCAAGCACGCCGGCAGCGGCGCGCCGTGGGCCACAGTCCAGGCCGAGGCCGCCATCGCGCTCAAGGCCCCGCGCTACGCCGGCTACAGCATCAAGAAAACGCTGAGTCCGGTCAGCCAGAAAACCAGCGGCCAGTACCAGCCCGGCGACGTGGTCAAGGTCACGCTGGAGATCCAGGCGCAAAGCGATATGACCTGGGTGGTGGTCAACGACCCGATCCCGGCCGGCGCCACCATCCTGGGCTCCGGCCTGGGCCGGGATTCGGCAATCAACGCCAAGGCGGACAACGACGGCGACCCCGCCGACTACGTGGAGCGCCGCTTCTCCGGCTACCGCGCCTACTACGGCTACGTGCCGCGCGGCGGCCTGAAAACCAGCTACACCATGCGGCTCAACAACCCCGGCGCCTTCAAACTGCCGCCGACGCGGGTGGAAGCGCTGTACGCGCCGGACGTGTTCGGCATATTGCCCAACCCGGTATTCAAGGTAGTCGATGGCAAATAGAGCGGGATGGAAGTGGCTGGCGGCGCTGGCTTTTTGCGGCGCGGCCGCGCCGGCGCTGGCCCAACCCAGTTTTCAGCAGGTCAAGGCGGAATGGCGGCCGTCTGACGTGGTGGTGCTGGACCGCAACGGCCAGCCCATGCAGCGGCTGCGAGTGGACAAACAAGGCCGGCGGCTGGACTGGGTGAGTCTGGCCGACACTTCGCCGGCCTTCCGCCACGCGCTGGTGGTGTCGGAAGACCGGCGCTTCTACCAGCACAGCGGCGTGGACTGGTCCGGCGTGGCCGCGGCGGCCTGGGGCAATCTGTGGAACACCCGCACCCGCGGCGCGTCCACGCTGACCATGCAGCTGGCCGGCCTGCTGGACAACGACCTCAAGATAGGCCGCAACGGCCGCAGCCTGTGGCAGAAAATGGGCCAGGGCTGGTCCGCCGCCTGGCTGGAAACGCATTGGAGCAAGGCGCAGATCCTGGAGGCTTACCTGAATCTGGTGGGCTTCCGCGGCGAACTGGTGGGCCTGTCCGCGCTGTCCGCCACCTTGTTCGGCAAACTGCCGGCCGGCCTCAATCTGGAAGAATCCGCCATCGCGGTGGCGCTGATCCGCGCGCCCAACGCCGCGCCGGACAAGGTGGCCGCCCGCGCCTGCCGCATCCTGCAGGACATGCGCCGCCAGCCCAACTGCGCGGCGCTGGCGGTGCGCACGCGCCAGGCACTGGCGCAAAGCCGCGCCGCCAATCCGCTGGCGGAGCAGGACGCGCCCCATTTCGCGCAGAAACTGCTGCAGCGCCAGCCGCTGGCGGCCGGCAGCCGCATCGGTTCCACACTGGACCTGGGCCTGCAACGCTACGCGGCGTCGGTGCTGCGCCGCCACCTGGCCGCGCTGGCGCAACGCAATGTTCAGGACGGCGCGCTGGTGGTGCTGGACAACGCCAGCGGCGACATCCTGGCCTGGGTTGGCTCCAGCGGCCGCGGCCTGTCCAACGCCGCGGAAGTGGACGGCGTCACCTCGCTGCGCCAGGCCGGCTCCACGCTCAAACCCTTCCTCTACCAGCTGGCGCTGGAGCGCCGTTACCTGAGCGCTGCCTCCCTGCTCAACGACAGCCCGCTGGACCTGCAAACCGGCTCAGGGCTGTACGCGCCGCAAAACTACGCCAAGGACTTCAAGGGCCTGGTGTCGGCTCGCACCGCGCTGGCCTCCTCCCTCAATGTGCCGGCGGTGCGCGCCATCGAAATGGTGGGCCCCAACGCACTGCGCGACCGCCTGTACCGGCTGGGCCTGAGCAGCCTGCAACAGGACGGCGACTACTACGGCTACAGCCTGGCGCTGGGCGCCGCCGACATCCGCCTGCTGGAACTGGCCAACGCCTACCGCACCCTGGCCAACCAGGGCCTGGCCAGCCCGACCCGCTGGACGCTGGCGGACCCCAAACCCAAACCGCAGCGTCTGCTGAACGCCGCCAGCAGCTTCATCATCGCCGACATCCTGTCCGACCGCACCGCCCGTGCGCGCACCTTCGGCCTGGAAAGCGCGCTGTCCACCCGCTACTGGAGCGCGGTCAAGACCGGCACCAGCAAGGACATGCGCGACAACTGGGCGGTGGGCTTTTCCCGCCAGCGCACCGTGGCGGTGTGGGTGGGCAACGCCGCCGGCGAGCCGATGTGGGACGTGTCCGGCATGCACGGCGCGGCGCCGGTGTGGCAGGCGGTGCTGGACCGTGCCCAACAGGGCGCGCCGGCCTCCCTGCCGCCGACTCCGCCGCCCGGCGTGGTGAGGCAGAACGTGCGCTACGAGGGCGATGTCGAGGCCAGCCGGCGTGAATGGTTTCTGGCCGGCACCGAGCGCGCGCTGATCGTGCCGGAGCGCGGCGGCGCCGCCAGCCAAACGCCGGGCATCGCCGCGCCGGTGGACGGCAGCGTCTACGCACTGGATCCGGACATCCCTCCGGCCAACCAGCGCCTGCTGCTGCGCGCGCGCGGCGTGGCCCGCCCGCAATGGTGGCTCAACGGCAAGCGCCTGGGCGCCGGCGCCAGCCTGCCCTGGTTCCCCTGGCCCGGCCGCCACGCGCTGGAACTGCGTGACGCCAAGGGCCTGGTGGTGGAGAAAATCCGCTTTGAAGTGCGCGGCGCGGCAGCCATTCCAGGCCGAAAGGCCGGTAAAGTTAGTTCCCCCGCTAAAAAATAGCCGCAAGCATCGCTCCATGCCATAAACATAAATGGCGTATCGTTTCTACCTCAACGACAAGGAGCAACACATGAAGTATTCATTCAAAAACCTGGCTCTGTCCGGCGGCGGCGTCTGGGGCATCGCCTACCTGGGCATGCTGGCGGAATTGGAGCAAGCCGGCGCGCTGCCTCAAATCCAGCGCGTGATCGGCTCCTCCGCCGGCGCCATCTCTTCCATGCTGATCAGCTTTGGACTCAGCGCCGCTCAAACCAAGGACTTGGCCGATTCCCTGGACTATCGCAAGATTCCGCAAAAAGTGGCCAGCGCGTTACCGTCGAATTTGGATGCGGCCTTTAACGCCTTCAAACCCTTTGCGCCCAAAGCCAATTTGGAAGATTTTGTGTGTCTGCTGCGCTTGTTTAACAAGAAGGGCTGGTACTCCAGCGACTATTTCTATCATTGGCTGAAAGACATCGCCGCCAGCCAGTTCAAGGACGGGCGGCAGGATAAGAAATACACTTTCGCCGACTTCGCCAACCCAGCGCTGCACAAGAACGAACGTCCCTTCCGCGAATTGTTCGTCACCGGTTGCTACGCGCCCGCTCAAAAAAGCATGGTTTTCTCCGCGGAACTAACACCGGACGTAGAAGTGGCGGAAGCTGTGCGCATCTCCATGTCCATCCCCTTCTTCTTCGAAGCGCAGAACTTCACTTATCCAGGCCAAGAGGCCGGCGTGTTTGTAGACGGCGGGACCATGTGGAACTACCCAATCAACTTCTTCGACGACAAATACTCGTCGGAAACCGTTTTTGGGGCCCGCTTCACCCATCAATCGTGCCAGAAATCAGACCGTAATCTGATTGAGCACATCGCGGACATTTCGCACTGCGTCATGGCCGTGCAAACTCAAAACTACGACCAGTCTCGGCAGGACCAAGGCCGCAGCATCAATATAGACACAGGGCAGGTGAAAGCCACCGACTTCAACATTCAGCCAAACGACCCGGTCTACCAACAACTCTACCAAGCCGGCGCGATCGCCACCCGCGCCTTCCTCTCCCGCTGCGAACAATAAAACATATCCCCGCGCCCTTGGTCGCGGGGACGACATTGCAATAACGGCCTGCCGCCAAGCACTTGATTTAAGTGATTGAACGACAGGCCGTCTGCTTACGCCTCCACAGGCACTATTTAAACAGGCTCAACGCTGGATCAGATAACGTATCGTCGGGCCGTCCTGCTGGATTTCCAGCACGGTGTAGCCATGGTTCTTGGCGTCCAGCGGGATGTTGTTGATGGACTGCGGGCAATCGGCCACCACCTCCAGGATTTCGCCCGGCTGCAGCTGCGGCATCGCCTCCAGCGTGGCCACCGCCGGGTACGGGCAAGGCTCGCCCATCATGTCCAAACGGTAATTCGGGGTATAACTCTGCTTGCTCATGCCGCCTCCTTGCTGAATCTAGCCGCCTGCGCCTTATCGGCGAAGAAGCGCTTTTCCCACCACATCACCGCCAGCATGGCCAGCGCCAACATTCCATAAGTCAACACCAGGCCGCCTTGCGGGCCAAACACCGCCAGCAGGTTCACCTTGGCGTAATCAGTCGCCACCGCCGGCGCGATATCGTCCCACCACGCCGCCAGCAAGGTGGCGCCGACGATATTGCCCAGCCCCACCCACCAGTAATGCACCTGGCCCTCTACCGCGCGATACATCCAGCCGGTTTCGCAGCCGCCGGCCAGCACAATGCCGAAGCCGAACAACACCCCGCCTATCACCGCGTTGGGGCCGGCCCACAGGATCTTGGGCGGCACGCCCAGCTGCACATAGCTGTATACGCCGATCACGCTCACCGCCATGCCGGCAATGATGGCCTTGGCCATCTGAGTGCGGCCGGTTAGCCACAGATCGCGGAAGGCCGAGGTGAAGCACACCTGGGCGCGCTCGATGATCAGGCCGAAAGCCAGGCCGAACAAGGCCGCCAGCCCCAGCTTGGGCATGGAGAAGGTCCGGGCCAGCGCCCACAGCGTGAAGGCGGCGAAAATCAGCATGCCCAGGCGGAAGCGCCGCCGCGCCTGATCCTCTCGCTGCTGCAAGGGCTGCGGCGCGTTCACCTTCTGCAGCTTCACCGGAATGCGGAACACCGGCAGCATGGTCACGCGCGCGCCAAACCAGGAACCGGCCGCCGTGGCCAGCGCAAACAGCCAGGCATGCAGGGAAAACTGCGGAATGCCGGTGAAGAAGGCCGCCAGATTGCAACCCATGGCCAAGCGCGCGCCAAAGCCGGCGATCAGGCCGCCCAACACCGCCTGCGCGATGCGGACGCGATGATGCGGCATGCGCAGCTTGACGTTGTTGGCCCACAAGGCAGCGGACAGACAGCCGGCGAACATGCCGATGATCATCATGCCGTCCACGCGGTCCAGCGGTGTGCCTTCAAGATGGATCACCTTGAAATAACCCCAGGTTTCCGGATGAAAGCCAAACAGCTGCAAAGCGTGGCCGCCCCAGCGCGTGAACTCCCCGGTCACCGCCCAGAAGGTACCGGTAATGCCGAAATAATAAGCGGACAATACCCCGGCGGCGATCACCGCCGGCACCGGCGCCCAAAAGCGCACCAAGTATTGCATCTTGAAATCCTGCCAAGTCATGGCTCAGACGTCTCCCAATAAAAAAACCCGCCCGCGGGCAGGATCAGAAATATACGGTTGGCATTGTAAAACAGTGCGTGAACCATGTCAGAGCAGGATTGTCTCACCCGCCGCCATCCGCAGGCAAACCCAAAGCCAGGCCCGCTTGATCTGACTCGGCATGGCAGCCGCGCTTCAAGCGCGCCGGCTGGTACTGATTAAAACGAAATCCCTTTGGCATCAAAGCCTTTGTGCGGAGCAGTAAAAACACATAGAATAAGCTCGCTTTTTAACAATAACTATCAACAGCTATCGCGCAAGCCACGATGCCGCCGCTACGGCGCCTGAACGCTTGCACGCAAACCTTCGCCAGATAGAGCCCTGAA